>NZ_JBHUYJ010000004.1:0-139644 GCF_042668715.1 Streptomyces sp. NPDC057271 | reverse complement strand
TTGAGCTGGCCTCGCGCCGCAAAAAAAGACCCGGATCCCCCCGTTGCGACCTTTCTTTCCGGGCGTGCGGGAGCAACGGACCCGCCGGCGCGCGCGGCCCGGCTAACCCAGGGACGTCATCACGTGCTTGATGCGCGTGTAGTCCTCGAAGCCGTACGCCGAGAGGTCCTTGCCGTAGCCGGACTTCTTGTAGCCGCCGTGCGGCATCTCCGCGACCAGCGGGATGTGGGTGTTGATCCACACGCAGCCGAAGTCGAGCGAGCGCGACATCCGCATGGCGCGGGCGTGGTCCTTCGTCCAGACCGAGGACGCGAGGGCGAACTCGACACCGTTGGCGAACTCCAGGGCCTGCTCCTCGTCACGGAACGACTGGACCGTGATGACCGGGCCGAAGACCTCGTTCTGGACGATCTCGTCGTCCTGCTTGAGGCCGGAGACGACGGTCGGGGCGTAGAAGTAGCCCTTCTCGCCGACCTGGTGGCCACCGGCCTCGACCTTGGCGTGGGCCGGAAGGCGGTCGATGAAGCCGGAGACCTGCTTCAGCTGGTTGGCGTTGTTCAGCGGGCCGTAGAGCACGTCCTCGTCGTCCGGCTGGCCGGTCTTCGTGTCCGCGGCCGCCTTGGCGAGCTGCGCCACGAACTCGTCGTGGATGGACTCGTGCACGAGGACACGGGTCGCGGCCGTGCAGTCCTGGCCCGCGTTGAAGAAGCCCGCCACCGAGATGTCCTCGACGGCCTTGGCGATGTCGGTGTCCTCGAAGACGACGACCGGGGCCTTGCCGCCCAGCTCCAGGTGGACGCGCTTGACGTCCTTCGCCGCCGACTCGGCGACCTGCATGCCGGCACGTACCGAACCGGTGATGGAGGCCATCGCCGGGGTCGGGTGCTCGACCATCGCCCGGCCGGTCTCGCGGTCGCCGCAGATGACGTTGAAGACACCCTTGGGGACGATCTGGCCGATGATCTCGGCGATCAGGACGGTCGACGCGGGGGTCGTGTCCGACGGCTTGAGGACGACCGTGTTGCCCGCGGCGAGCGCCGGGGCGAACTTCCACACGGCCATCATCATCGGGTAGTTCCACGGCGCGACCTGGGCGCAGACGCCCACGGGCTCGCGGCGGACGATGGAGGTCATGCCCTCCATGTACTCGCCGGCCGAGCGGCCTTCGAGCAGCCGGGCAGCACCCGCGAAGAAGCGGATCTGGTCCACCATCGGCGGAATCTCTTCGCTCGCGGTGAGAGCGACCGGCTTGCCGGTGTTCTCGACCTCGGCGGCGATCAGGTCGGCGGCGCGCTCCTCGAAGGCGTCCGCGATCTTGAGCAGGACCTTCTGGCGCTCGGCGGGCGTGGTGTCACGCCAGGCCGGGAACGCGGCCGCGGCCGCGTCCATGGCGGCGTCGACGTCCGCCTGTCCGGAGAGCGGAGACGTGGCGAAGACCTCGCCCGTGGCCGGGTTGACCACATCGATGGTCCGTCCGTCGGCGGCGTCCCGGAACTCCCCGTTGATGTAGTTACGCAGCCGGCGCAGCTCGGTGGTCACTTTGCCACCCCTCCTGTCACGTTCTTCGGTCGCACTTCGTCGTGCGGTGTCCCGTTTGCTGAGACACCCCAGCCTAATCGCTTCCCTGACGCTTTCGACAGGCCCGACATCCGCCAACTTCGGATTCAGTGCCATCCGTGACCCCAAACAACGAATTTCATCGCTTCGGGCTTGCCAGACCGACGAGTCTCGGTGCACAGTGAAGGCGTGGCCAGTCAAAGCACGAACTCCAGAACCGGTTCCGGTTCGTCCCCGACGATCGATGCCGTCTCTCTGGCGATCATCGAACAGCTCCAGGAGGACGGTCGCCGTCCGTACGCCGCGATCGGCAAGGCCGTGGGCCTCTCGGAGGCGGCCGTCCGGCAGCGCGTCCAGAAACTGCTCGACCAGGGCGTCATGCAGATCGTCGCCGTCACCGACCCGCTCACCGTGGGACTCCGGCGGCAGGCGATGGTCGGCATCAACGTCGAGGGTGACCTCGATCCGGTCGCGGAAGCACTGACTGCCATGTCGGAATGTGAGTACGTGGTCATGACCGCGGGCTCGTTCGACCTGATGGTGGAGGTCGTCTGTGAGGATGACGACCATCTGCTGGATGTGATCAACAAGCGCATCCGCACCCTCCCCGGCGTGCGCTCCACGGAGAGCTTCGTCTACCTCAAGCTCAAGAAGCAGACCTATATGTGGGGAACTCGATAATCGTGACCCAGGACCTGTCCAAGACCGCGTACGACCACCTGTGGATGCACTTCACCCGCATGTCGTCGTACGAGAACTCACCCGTGCCCACCATCGTGCGTGGTGAGGGCACCTACATCTTCGACGACAAGGGCAAGCGGTACCTCGACGGGCTCGCCGGTCTCTTCGTGGTCAACGCCGGCCACGGCCGCAAGGAGCTGGCCGAGGTCGCGTACAAGCAGGCCCAGGAGCTCGCGTTCTTCCCCGTGTGGTCGTACGCGCACCCCAAGGCCGTCGAGCTGGCCGAGCGCCTGGCCGACTACGCCCCGGGCGACCTGAACAAGGTCTTCTTCACCACCGGTGGCGGCGAGGCCGTCGAGACCGCCTGGAAGCTCGCCAAGCAGTACTTCAAGCTGCAGGGCAAGCACACCAAGTACAAGGTCATCTCGCGTGCGGTCGCCTACCACGGCACCCCGCAGGGCGCCCTGTCGATCACCGGTCTGCCGGCCCTCAAGGCCCCCTTCGAGCCGCTGGTCCCCGGCGCGCACAAGGTGCCGAACACGAACATCTACCGCGCCCCGATCCACGGCGACGACCCGGAGGCCTTCGGCCGCTGGGCCGCCGACCAGATCGAGCAGCAGATCCTCTTCGAGGGCCCCGAGACCGTCGCGGCCGTCTTTCTGGAGCCCGTGCAGAACGCCGGTGGCTGCTTCCCGCCGCCGCCCGGGTACTTCCAGCGGGTCCGCGAGATCTGCGACCAGTACGACGTGCTGCTCGTCTCCGACGAGACGATCTGCGCCTTCGGCCGCCTCGGCACGATGTTCGCCTGTGACAAGTTCGGCTACGTGCCGGACATGATCACCTGCGCCAAGGGCATGACCTCGGGCTACTCCCCGATCGGCGCCTGCATCGTCTCGGACCGCATCGCGGAGCCGTTCTACAAGGGTGACAACACCTTCCTGCACGGCTACACCTTCGGTGGCCACCCGGTGTCGTCGGCGGTCGCCATCGCCAACCTCGACATCTTCGACAAGGAAGGCCTCAACCAGCACGTGCTGGACAACGAGGGTGCCTTCTTCTCGACGCTGCGGAAGCTGCACGACCTGCCGATCGTCGGCGACGTCCGCGGCAACGGCTACTTCTACGGCATCGAGCTCGTGAAGGACAAGGTCACCAAGGAGTCCTTCACGGACGAGGAGACCGAGCGCGTGCTCTACGGCTTCCTCTCCAAGGCGCTCTTCGAGAACGGCCTCTACTGCCGTGCCGACGACCGTGGCGACCCGGTCATCCAGCTGGCCCCGCCGCTCATCGCCGACCAGGGCACCTTCGACGAGATCGAAGGCATCCTGCGCTCGGTGCTGACCGAGGCGTGGACCAAGCTCTGACCCTTCCCGCCGTCCCCGCCCCGCGCGGGGACGCAGGACCTCACGCCGCCCTCACGGCGTGACCCCGGACATCCTTACGGTGCCCAGTGACCGACAGGCCCGTCCCTTCGTTCCCTCGGACGGGGGAACGCAAGAATCGGATCCGACATCGAGGTGTACGCGATGGCCCCACCGGACAACGACGTGCTCTGGGCGCGTTCCCTGCACTGCACCCTGGAGGGCTCGGACGTCCTGACCGGCGTCTCCCTGGGTGTGCGCGAGGCCGAGATCCTCGCCCTGGTCGGCCCGCGCGGCAGCGGCAAGACCACCCTGATGCGCTGCCTGTCGGGGCAGACCGTCGCCCAGCAGGGCGAGGTCTGGTTCAACAGCAGCCCGGTGCACACCATGACCCCGGTCCAGCGCGAACGGCTGCGCCGCGACCGGTTCAGCTGGATCGACCCCGAGCCCGGACTCGTACCGGAGCTGACCGCCTGGGAGAACGCGGCCCTGGCGCTCCTGCTCCGCGGGGTCTCGCACCGGACCGCGAAGGCCTCCGCCCTGGAGTGGCTGGAGCGGCTCGACATCGGTGCCTGTGCCCGTAGGCGTCCGCACGCGCTGACCCAGTCGCAGCGGCAGCGGATCGCCATCGCCCGGGCGCTGGTCACCACCCCGTCCGTGCTCTTCGCCGACGAGCCGACCGCCTCGCTGCACCGCGCCGACGGAGCCCAGGTGCTCCGTACGCTCACGGCCGCGGCCCGCTCGCACCGGATCACCGTGCTCCTCGCCACCCACGACCCGGGCGTCGCGGCCCTCGCCGACCGCTCGGTCGCCCTGCTCGACGGCCGCCGGGTGGGCTCCACGTCACCGGCCAACGGGGCGGAGGGCGTCGCCGCGTGCTCGCTCTCCGTCTAGTCCGCGGGACCCACCCCGTCGTGCTGATGCGGCGCCTCCTGGTCGCCGCGGCGGCCGCGGGGGTGGGCTTCCTGCTGCTGTGCACGCTCGGGTACGCCGTGGGTCACCCGGACCGGTCGGCCGCCGCGACCCTACGGCTGCTGTGGTGCGTGGTCCCGATGGCCGCGACGGTGCAGTTCGCGGTCGCCGTCGCCCGTACGGATCCCAGCACCCGGCCGCGCCCCGGGCTCTCGGCGATCGGACTCGGCCCGGCCCGGCTCACGGCGATCGCCGCGGCCTCGACGGCTGTCTCCTGCACACTCGGCTCGATGGTCGCACTGTTGTTCTACCTGCACCTGCGTGGCGACATCACCGGGCTGCCGTTCGACGGCGCGGCCGCCGAGCTGCTCGCCGCGGGCCGCCCGGTCCCGCTCGCCGCCGCGCTCACGCTCCTCGCCGTCCTCCCGGTGGCCGCCTCCACGGCCGCCGGCCTCGCCCTGCGGCCGGGGAAGAGCCCCGCGGCCCCCGACGGCGTCGAGCGGACGGCGCCTTCGGGACTGCCCTGGGGCGTGGCCCTGCTCGCGGTCGGCCTCGCCGTCGAGACGTACGCGGGGCAGAGCGCCGACGGCGGCGGGCTGCCGCTCCCGGGGCGCCTCGACGTCAACCCGGCGGGGGTCCTCGCGGGCTGGATCCTCACCACGATCGGCCTCGCGATGGCCGGCCCCGGCATCACCCACTGGTGCGGCCGGCTGCTCCAGACGGTCCGCCCGGGCGCGATCAGGCTCCTCGCCGGCCGCGTCCTGATGGACGAGTCCCGCCGCATCGGGCGGCCGCTGGGCGTGGTGTGCGCCGTGGCCTCTGGCGCGGTCGCGGCGACGACGCTCTACGACACGGGGACGGACGACTTCGGTCCGCTGACCGGACTGGGCGCGGTGCTGGTGCTGAGCTGCACCACGGCGACGCTGCTGACCGCGGCGCTGGAGTCCCGGCAGTGCCGCGCCCACACGACCGAGGCCCTGGTCCGCATCGGCGCCCCGCCCACGGTCCTGCGCACGGCGGCGCTCATGCGCGCGGGTGCGCTGCTCGCGGTCTTCCTGCCGCTGACGATCCTGGTGGGCCGACTGGCAGCGGTCCCGCTGGGAGCCTGAGCGCCGGAGACGCACGCCCCAGGACCGGCCCCCGCGCACCGCAGGACCGCTACCTCACCGGGGACGCACGCCGCAGGACCGGGTCCCGCGCCTGCCGGGACCCGGCAGGGCGGGGCCGACGGGCGGGTCCGGCAGGACAGGTCCGACGGGGCGGGTCCGACGGGGCGGGCGTCCGGGGGTGGCCGCCGGGGCGATGGAGGCCGCGAGCCAGGGGGCGTACACCTGGCCGCTCGCCGACGACGTCCTCGACGAGGCGCTCGAACTCCTCGCCAGGGCTTCGTCGTTCTCCCCGTCCGTCAGCGACTGCGCGCACGCCGCGTTCGACGTCCGCGTTCGACATCCGCGCTCGCCGGCCGAAGGGCGGCGACTCGGTGGGCGTCCCCACCCGGCTCCACGGCCACGAGCCGCCGAACCCGCTCGCCGGCCGCATCGCCACGAAGGCGCCTCACAGCCGGTCCCCCGCGAGAACCACGACCTCCTCGGCGGCGAAGGTCACGCCCACCTCCGCGCCCACCTCCGGCGCGCCGTGGAGGGTGCACTCCGCCTCCAGGTGCGGTCCTTCGGCCGGCCTGAGCAGGACCGCGACGTGCGTGCCGCGGAACGTACGGGTCTCGACCGTGCACGCCAGGCCGTCGGCCGGGGCCACGAGCCGGACCCCGCCCGGGCGTACGAGGATCTGCCGCAGGCCCTCGGGCGAACCGTCCGGCACGGGGACCTTGCCCCACACGGTGTCGGCGGCCGCGCCGCTCACCGTCCCGGGCACGACGTTGTCGAAGCCGAGGAACCGCGCCACGAACGCGGAGGCCGGCCGCTGCCACACCTCCAGTGGTGTCCCGGACTGGGCGATCCGGCCGTCCCGCATGACCACGACCCGGTCGGCGAGCGCGAAGGCCTCCCCCTGGTCGTGGGTGACGGCGAGCACCGTCGTACCCAACCGGCCGAAGAGGCCGCGCAGTTCGATGACGAGCCGTTCCCGCAGGCCTCGGTCGAGCTGGCCCAGCGGCTCGTCCAGCATCAGCAGCCGGGGGCGGGGAGCGAGGGCTCGGGCGAGCGCCACGCGCTGCTGCTCGCCCCCGGAGAGCGCGGCGACGGCCCGTCCGGAGGCCCCGGGCAGTCCGACGAGTTCCAGCAACTCACCTACGCGCGCGTCCCGTTCGGCCCGCTCCACCCCGTGCATCCGGAGCCCGAAGGCGACGTTGCCACCCACGTCCCGCTGGGGGAAGAGCTGGTGGTCCTGGAACATCAGCCCGACGCCGCGTCGGTGCACGGGCACCCCCGTCTGGTCGGCGCCGTCGAGCAGCACCCGCCCACCGTCGAGCGCCTGGAGTCCGGCGACGGCCCGCAGCAGCGTGGACTTGCCGCTGCCGCTCGGCCCGAGCACGCACACGATCTCGTGATCGGCCACCTCCAGGTCCACGGAGTCGAGCGCGGCCCGCTCCCCGAACCGTACGGTCGCGCCCTCGATGTGCAGCATCAGAACTCCCCGGAGGCGGTCCGGCCCGCGCGGAGCCGTTCGAGCAGCAGCAGGGACACCGCGCACACCACCATCAGAATCGTCGAAAGGGCCATGGCCTGACCGTAGTTGAGCTCGCCGGGCCGGCCGAGCAGCCGGGCCACCGCGACGGGAAGCGTCGGATTGTCGGGCCGTGCGATGAAGACGGTCGCGCCGAACTCGCCCAGGGAGACCGCGAACGCGAACCCGGCCGCGATGAGCACCGCCCGCCGCACCAGCGGCAGGTCGACCTCGCGCCACGCCCGCAGCGGCGAGGCGCCGAGCACGGCGGCCGCCTCCCGCAGCCGTTCGTCGACGGCACGCAGGACGGGCAGCATCGTCCGTACGACGAAGGGGACGCCGACGAGCGCCTGGGCGAGCGGCACGAGGATCCAGCTCGCCCGCAGGTCGAGCGGGGGCTCGTCGAGCGTGATCAGGAAGCCGAAGCCGACGGTGACGGCCGAGACGCCGAGCGGCAGCATCAGCAGCGCGTCGAAGCCGCGCACCAGCCGGCCGGCCCGCCGGGTCAGGGCGGCCGCCGCGAGTCCGCCGATGACGAGGGCGAGGGCGGTGGCGACGAGGGCGTACTGGAGGGAGTTCCCGATCGTGTCGACCATGGGCACGAGGAAGGTCCCGGACGGGTCGACGGACCACAGGGCCCGGTAGTAGTCGAGCCCGTACCCGCCCGGAGTGTCGAAGGACCGCTCGACGAGCACGGCGAGAGGCAGCACCAGCAGCAGGAGGATGGAGAGCAGGACACCGCCGAAGAGCGCCCACTGACCGAAGCCCCTGGGCCGCCGCGCGGTCTGCTCGGGCGCCACGAGCTTCAGGGCCGTCTCCCGGCGCCGTACCGTCCGGGCGTGCACGGCGAGGACGACGCCGACTGCCACGAACTGGACGAGGGTGAGGACGGCTGCCGTCGTCAGGTCGAAGCGGTCGACCGTCTGCCGGTAGATCTCGGTCTCCAGGGTGGAGTACGCCGGTCCGCCGAGGATCTGGACGATGGCGAACGATCCCGCGGTGAACAGGAACACCATCAGCGCGGCCGCGGCGACGGCGGGGGCGAGCGCCGGCAGGGTCACGGTCCGCCAGGCGGTGAACCGGGAGGCGCCGAGGACGCGGGCGGCCTCCTCCTGACGCGGGTCGAGCTGCGCCCACAGGCCGCCGACGGTCCTGACGACCACGGCGTAGTTGAAGAAGACGTGCGCGAGGAGGATCGCCCAGACGGTGGTGTCCAGGCGCACCCCCCACAGCTCGTCGAGGAGCCCGCCGCGGCCGACGAGCGCCAGGAAGGCCGTACCGACCATGACGGTCGGCATCACGAAGGGCACGGTGACGACCGCGCGCAGCAGACCCTTGCCGGGGAAGTCGAAGCGCGCGAAGACGTACGCGCCGGGCAGCGCGATCAGCAGGGTCAGCGCGGTGGAGGCGAGCGCCTGCCAGAGCGTGAACCAGAGGACGTCGAGGATCTCCGGCCGGCTGAGCGTCTCGCCGAACCGGTCGAACCGCCAGGCGCCGTCGGACCGCAGCCCCCGCTCGACGATGGAGACGACGGGCCAGGCGAAGAAGAGGGTGAAGAAGGCGACGGGCACGACCATCAGGCCGAGCCGCGCCGCGCTTCCCCGGCGGTCGGACCGCTTACGGACTACTTCAGGACGAGCGAGGACCACGACTGGATCCACTGGTCACGCTTCTCGGCGATCTTCTCGGGCGCCATGGTCTGCGGCTTGTCGATGACCACGCCGTGCTTGGTGAAGAGCTCGGGCAGCCGGGCGCCCTCGGTCACCGGGTTGACGAACATCTGCAGCGGCATGTCCTCCTGGAACTTCTTCGAGATCAGGAAGTCGATGAGCGCCTTGCCGCCCTCGGGGTTCTTCGCGCCGTTCAGCAGTCCGGCGAACTCGATCTGCCGGAAGCAGGTGCCGGTGGAGACGCCGGTCGGCGCGTCCTTCGGCTGCGGCTCGGAGTAGAGGACCTCGACCGGCGGGCTGGAGGCGTAGGAGACGACCAGCGGCCGGTCTCCCTTGGCCTGCCGGCCGCCGGCCGAGCCGGAGAACTCCTGGTTGTAGGCGAGCTCCCAGCTGTCGACGGTCTTCACGCCGTTGGCCTTGAGCTTCTTCCAGTAGTCCTGCCAGCCCCCGTCGCCGTACCGGGCGGCCGTGCCGAGGAGGAAGCCGAGGCCGGGAGAGGACCTCTCCGGGTTCTCGACCACGAGCAGGTCCTTGTACTCCGGCTTGGCCAGGTCGTCGAAGGTCTGCGGGGGCGCGAGCTTCTTGTCGGCGAAGTACTTCTTGTCGTAGTTGACGCAGATGTCACCGGTGTCGATCGGGGTGACCCGGTGCTCCTTGTCGATCTTCGCCTCGGCGGCGACGGCGTCCAGGCCCTTGGCCTCGTACGGCACGAAGATGCCGTTGTCGAGCGCGCGGGAGAGCAGGGTGTTGTCGACGCCGAAGAAGACGTCGCCCTGCGGGGAGCCCTTGGTCAGGATCTCCTTGTTGACGGCCACGCCGGCGTCGCCGCTCTTGAGGACCTTGACCGTGAAGCCGGTCTGCTCGGTGAACTCCGCCAGGACCTCCTTGGAGGCGCTGAAGGAGTCGTGGCTCACGAGGGTCACGGTCTTCGGCGCGGGCTCACCGCTCTTGCCCGCGGCGCCTCCGCCGTCCTCGGTGCCGCACGCGGCGAGCGCGGTGACGCCCAGCGCGGCGGCCACGCCGGTGGCGACCATCTTCTTGGTGTTCACGGAAAAGTCCTCCTGGGTGTGACCAGGAAGAGACGCGGCCCTGCCCACCCGAAGGTGGGCAGGGCGCAACAGCTCGAGTTGCGACCGAACTTCCTACCCAGAATGACCTGGGCAAGGTTCAGAGGGTCTGCGGTCCGGTGACCGCACTCTCAGCGCTGTGGCGCTCCCCTGTCGGAATATGGAGATGTGTTCGAGCACAGACTACAAGGTCAGCGCTCCGACGCCGCGAGCTGTCCACAGGCACCGTCGATCTCCTGGCCGCGGGTGTCACGGACGGTGACGGGGACACCATGGGCGGCGATGGCCTCGACGAAGGCCTTCTCGTCCTCGGGCCGGGACGCGGTCCACTTCGACCCGGGCGTCGGGTTCAGCGGGATCAGGTTCACATGGACCCTCTTGCCCTTGAGCAGCCGCCCGAGGAGGTCGCCCCGCCATGCCTGGTCGTTGATGTCACGGATCAGGGCGTACTCGATGGAGATCCGGCGACCGGACTTCTCGGCGTACTCCCAGGCGGCGTCGAGGACCTCGCGGACCTTCCAGCGTGTGTTGACGGGCACGAGGGTGTCGCGCAGCTCGTCGTCGGGCGCGTGGAGCGAGACGGCGAGCCGGCACTTGAAGCCCTCGTCGGCGAAGCGCAGCATGGCGGGCACGAGGCCGACGGTGGAGACGGTGATGCCGCGCTGCGAGAGACCGAGCCCGTCCGGCTCGGGGTCGGTGAGGCGGCGGACCGCGCCGACGACCCGCTTGTAGTTGGCGAGCGGCTCGCCCATGCCCATGAAGACGATGTTGCTGAGCCGCGCCGGTCCCCCGGGCACCTCGCCGTCGCGCAGGGCGCGCATCCCGTCGACGATCTGATGCACGATCTCGGCGGTCGACAGGTTCCGGTCGAGCCCGGCCTGGCCGGTGGCGCAGAACGGGCAGTTCATCCCGCAGCCGGCCTGTGAGGAGATGCACATGGTGACCCGGTCGGGGTAGCGCATGAGCACGGACTCGACGAGCGTGCCGTCGTGCAGCTTCCACAGGGTCTTACGGGTGGTGTCGTCGTCGCACGAGATGTGCCGGACCACGGACATCAGGTCGGGCAGCAGCTCCCCCTGCAGCTTCTCGCGGGAGGAGGCGGGAATGTCGGTCCACTCGGCGGGATCGTGGGCGTACCGCGCGAAGTAGTGAGTGGACAGCTGCTTGGCGCGGAACGGCTTCTCGCCGATCGCGGCGACGGCCTCCTTGCGCTCGGCGGGCGTGAGGTCGGCAAGGTGCCGCGGCGGCTTCTTGGCTCCGCGGGGGGCGACGAAAGTGAGTTCTCCGGGCTTGGGCATGGTGGTACCAGTGTCGCAGACGCGCGAGCGTGACCTGGGGCCGCGGCGCTCGGGCCGGCAGGACCGCGCCGGAGGCGGCGCGGGGGCCGGCTCCTGAGGTCGGAGCGTGTCAGGAGTGGTCGCGCTTGAGGGAGTCCTTGATGCCCTCGGCGCGTTCGCGGACGCTCTTCACCGTCTCGCGGAACTTGGCCTTCGCCTGGTCGGTCCTGCCCTCGCTCTCCCGTCGTTCGTTGCCGGTGAACTTTCCGGTGACCTCCTTGAACTTGCCCTTGGCCTTGTCCATGGCGTTGCTCATCGTCTGATCCCTTCAGTGGCCCATCGGCTTACGTCCACGCTAGGTCCGCACGGTCCGTGGCGCCCTGTGGAGCGGGTCCGCATCCTCAGGTCCGTGGCGAGCCCGGTTGGGTGGAGGGGATGCGCGGGGTGAAGAACAGCGCGAGGAGCGAGGAGAGGGCGAGGATCGCCAGGGCCGCCCGCAGCCCGTCCAGACGGGCGGCCGCGTTCGCGTCCAGGGCTGCCTCGGTCACCGCGTCGGAGGTTCCTGCCTCTTCGAGTGCCGCTCTGAGCTGGGCGTCCGAGAGGAACGGGACGCCACTCTGGAGTTCCACGGCCGCCCGGCTCTTGACGTCGGCCGGGATCGCCGGGTTCTGCTCGACGCTCGTGAGGAACGACGCCGTGAGCGCGCCGATCAGGAGTGACCCGGCGAGCGCCGTACCGATCGAGGCGCCGAGGTTGGTGACGGCGTTCTGCACACCGCCGACCTCCGCGCTCCGGCTGTCGGGAACGGCCGACACGGTGACCGAACCGAGCTGCGACGCCAGCGCGCCCATGCCGAGGCCGATCAAGAGCAGGGGGATGGTGACGATCTCCGCGCCGGCGTCGGCGTCGAGCGCCGCCATCAGCGCGACCGCGCCCGCGAGCAGCGCGAACACCCCGAGCCTCACCACCCTCCGCGGCGAGACGTCCGGGAGGAACCGGGGAATCAGGACCGCCGCCGCCAGCAGCGTCAGCGAGAGCGGCAGGATCCGCGCCCCGGTCGCGAGCGCGGACAGGCCCAGGGCGACGGACAGGTAGAGGGGGACGACGAAGAACACGCCCATCTGGACGAGGTACTGGAAGAAGAACATCGTCAGACCGCCGGTGAGCTGCTTGTTCTGCAGCATGGCCGGGTCGACGAGCGGTTCCCGGCCGCGGGCCGCGATCCGCGCCTCCCAGCGAAGGAAGAGCCAGACCAGGAGCAGGCCCATCAGCATCGTCCACACGACCATCGAGACGCCGAGCCACGAGGGGGCGTCCGGCTTGGGCCGGAACCAGCCCCATTCGTCCGAGCGGAGCACGCCGTAGACGAAGATCCCGAGCCCGAGGGCCGACAGTACGGCTCCGACGAGGTCGATCCGCGAGCGCGTCTCGCCCACGGCGTCGGCGATGCGGCGGGCGAACACCAGGATGACGAGCACCACCAGGACCTCGCCGGCGAAGACCCAGCGCCAGGAGAAGTACGTCGTGGCGACGCCTCCGACGAGCGGCCCGAGCGCGATGGCCACCGCTCCGGCGGCCGCCACGATCCCGTACGCGGTGGGTCGACGCTCCGTGGCGAAGTTGCCGGCCACCAGGGCCACGATCGCGGGCATGATGAGCGCCGCCCCGATCCCTTCCAGGAACGACCAGCCGACCAGCAGCACGGGAAGGTTCGGAGCCAGCGCCGTGGTCAGGGAACCGCAGCCGTAGATCACGCAGCCGATCATGAAGGCGCGCTTGCGGCCGATCAGCGCCCCGATCTTGCCCCCGGGGATCATGAACATCGCCATCACGAGCGTGTAGGCCGTGATCGCGCCCTGGATGCCGGTGACCGTCGTCCCCACGTCGTCGGCGACCGTCGCGATGGACACGTTCATGACGGAGCTGTCCAGCGCCATCAGGAACTGACCGGCCGCGAGCGTCAGCAGGACGAGACGCGCCCCCGCCGGAGCTTTCGGACTTCCTCCCCTGGATGCCATGGGCGCATCGTGCCAACGACGAGGCGGAGAGGGCCGAGACCCGCCGCAGCCGTCCACCGCATGGCGGCACAGGAGGCGACCGGCCCGTCGACCGCGCCGCCGCACCGCCCGAAGCGCCGCCCGAAGCACCACTCGACGCACCGCCGCCGCACCGCTCGACGCACGAGGGGCCCGTCGCTCGTTAAGCGACGGGCCCCTCGTGAGCGAGCGTGCGGATCAGGTCGTACCGACGAACAGCACCAGCAGCAGCCAGACCACCGGAGCCGTCGGCAGCAGCGAGTCAAGACGGTCCATGATGCCGCCATGGCCCGGAAGCAGGGTGCCCATGTCCTTGATACCGAGATCCCGCTTGATCATCGACTCGCCGAGGTCACCGAGCGTCGCGCTCGCCGCCACCGCCAGGCCGAGCAGCAGGCCCTGCCACCACGAGCCGCCGTCGACGAGGAACTCCATGCACAGCGCGCCCGCCGCCATCGCGAACGTCACCGCTCCCACCAGGCCCTCGCGGGTCTTGCCGGGGCTGATCCGCGGAGCCAGCTTGTGCTTGCCGAAACGCCAGCCGATCGCGTACGCGCCGGTGTCGCTGACGACCGTGAGCAGCAGGAAGGTGAGCACCCGCTCCGCGCCGTCGTCGGCCGTGAGCATCAGCGCCACGAACGTCGCCAGGAACGGCACGTAGAACGCGGCGAAGACGCCCGCCGTGACGTCCTTCAGATAGCCCTCGGGCCGTTCCGTCATCCGCCACACGAGCACCGCGAGCGCCGTCAGGGCCATGGCGACCCAGGCCCCCTCGGCACCGCGGACGTACCCGGCCACGACCATCGCCGCGCCGCCGACCGCCAGCGGGACGAGCGGCGCCTTGATGCCCTTGCGCTCCTGGAGGCGGGAGGTGAGTTCCCACAGACCGACCACGACGGCGACCGCTATGACGCCGACGAACGCGGCCTTCCAGATGAACAGGGACGCGATGATGACGGCGCCCAGACCGACACCGACCCCTATGGCGGCGCCCAGATCGCGCCCCGCGCTCTTCTTCTGCGGGGCAGCGGGCTGGGACGGGCTGGACATGGGCTCCTGCGGGTGCTCGTTCGGCGTCTCGTCACGGAACAGGGGACCGCTCGGCTGAGCGGCCCCCCGATCGTGGTCGTCCTGGTGATCGCCGGCGGGGACGTCGGGCACGATGGGCATGGGCCGAGTCTGCGCCGCCTGCAGCCCATCGTATGCGGGACCCGCCGGGGCAGGCCCCTGGTCGGGCCCCCAGTAGCCGGAACCGGCCGGGGCCCCCCAGGAAGAGTCGTTCATCAGACCTCGAGCAGCTCGGCTTCCTTGTGCTTGAGCAGCTCGTCCACCTGCGCGACGTACTTCGCGGTGGTGTCGTCGAGCTCCTTCTCGCCGCGGCGGCCCTCGTCCTCGCCGACCTCGCCGTCCTTGACCAGCTTGTCGATGGTCTCCTTCGCCTTGCGGCGGACGGAGCGGATGGAGATCTTGGAGTCCTCGGCCTTGCCCTTGGCGACCTTGATGTACTCGCGGCGGCGCTCCTCGGTCAGCTCCGGGAACACCACACGGATGATGTTGCCGTCGTTGCTCGGGTTGACGCCGAGGTCCGAGTCACGGATCGCCTGCTCGATGTTCCGCAGCGCGCTCTTGTCGAACGGGGTCACGACCGCCATGCGCGGCTCGGGAACCGAGAACGACGCCAGCTGATTGATCGGCGTGATCGCACCGTAGTAGTCCGCCACGATCTTGTTGAACATCGCCGGGTGCGCACGCCCGGTGCGGATCGCGGCGAAGTCCTCCTTGGCGACCACGACGGCCTTCTCCATCTTCTCCTCGGCCTCGAGGAGGGTCTCTTCGATCACCACTTGCTCCTGCGTGTCGTCGCGTCTTGTCCTGCACGGTGTACGACCGGCAGGGCCCTGTCCATCCCCATGGGGTCCCCCCAGGCCGTTCAGGCACTGAGGGAGGGGAGGTACCCGGTTCGAGCCGAGGCTCAGGCCCGGGTGCCCTGGTCGTTCACGAGAGTGCCGATCTTCTCACCCTTCACCGCGCGCGCGATATTGCCCTCGGCGAGCAGTTCGAAGACGAGGATCGGCAGCTTGTTGTCGCGGCACAGCGTGATGGCGGTGGCGTCGGCGACCTTGAGGTCGCGGGAAATGACCTCGCCGTACTCCAGCGCGTCGTACTTCACCGCGTCCGGGTTCTTCTTCGGGTCGGAGTCGTAGACCCCGTCGACGCCGTTCTTGCCCATGAGCAGGGCCTCGGCGTCGATCTCCAGGGCACGCTGGGCGGCCGTGGTGTCGGTGGAGAAGTACGGCATGCCCATGCCGGCGCCGAAGATGACCACGCGGCCCTTCTCCAGGTGGCGCACGGCCCGCAGCGGGATGTACGGCTCCGCGACCTGACCCATGGTGATGGCGGTCTGGACGCGGGAGTCGATGCCCTCCTTCTCCAGGAAGTCCTGGAGGGCGAGGCAGTTCATGACGGTGCCGAGCATGCCCATGTAGTCGGAGCGGGCCCGGTCCATGCCGCGCACCTGCAGCTCGGCGCCGCGGAAGAAGTTGCCGCCGCCGATCACGACCGCGATCTCCGCCCCGTCGCGTACGACTGCGGCGATCTCGCGGGCGATCTTGTGCACCACGTCGGGGTCGACGCCGAGACCGCCGCCTCCGGCGAATGCCTCACCGGACAGCTTCAGCATGAAGCGGCCGGCCTTTTTGGCGTGGTTGTCGTCGCCCTGTACGGCGCTCTGGTTCATGGAGATCTCCTCGTGCACATACGACGAAGGCCATTGCCGGTGGGTCCTTGCGGTTTCCCGTACGGCAATGGCCTCCTCGTCAGAACTGCGGTCGTCCTACGCGAGCGTGGGCGACTGCTTCAGACCCTACCCGGGTCCGGTGTCCGTCGCGTACGGACTCAGATGCCGACCTTGATGCGCGTGAAGCGCTTCAGGGTGACACCGGCCTCGTCCAGGATCTGCTGGACGGACTTCTTGTTGTCCAGCGCGTACGGCTGGCCGAGCAGCGTGGCGTCCTTGAAGAAGCCGTTGACGCGACCCTCGACGATCTTCGGGAGCGCGGCCTCCGGCTTGCCCTCGGCGCGGGTGGTCTCCTCGGCGACGCGACGCTCGGTCTCGACGACCTCGGCCGGGACGTCCTCACGGGTGAGGTACTTCGGCGCGAAGGCGGCGATGTGCTGCGCGACACCCTTGGCGATCTCGGCGTTCTCCTTGTCGAACTCGACGAGAACACCGATCTGCGGGGGCAGGTCGGGCATGGTGCGGTGCATGTAGGCCGAGACGAAGCCGTCGGCGTACTGCGCGAAGCGGTCGAGAACGATCTTCTCGCCCAGGTTGGCGTTGGCCTCGTCGACGTACGCCTGGACCGTCTTGCCGGGCTCGATCTCGGAGGCGAGCAGCGCCTCCAGGTCGGCCGGGGAGGTGGCGGCGACGTGAGCGGCGAGCGCGTTGGCGACGGCCTGGAACTTGTCACCCTTGGCGACGAAGTCCGTCTCGCACTTCAGCTCGACGAGGACACCGGAGGTGTTGTCGTCGGCGATGAGGGAGACGACGGCGCCGTTCTCGGCAGAGCGGCCCTCGCGCTTGGCGACGCCCTTCTGGCCCTTGATGCGCAGGGCCTCGACGGCCTTGTCGACGTTGCCGTCGGCCTCGTCCAGAGCCTTCTTGCAGTCCATCATGCCGGCGCCGGTGAGCTCACGGAGCTTCTTGACGTCAGCGGCGGTGTAGTTCGCCATGAGTCTGAGTTTCTCTCTCGAAGTCTGAAAGATCTACGGGTGGACGGCGGAGGCAACGCGTGCCTCCGCCGTCGACATCCGATACAACCAACCGGACCTGACCTGTGAAGGTCGGGTCGTGGGTCAGGCCTGCTCGGCCTCGGCGGCCGGAGCCTCGACAGCCTCGGCGGCCGTGGCGGCCTCGGCGTCGGCGACCTTCTCGGTCTCGGCAGAGGTCTGGACCTCGGCCTCGTCAGCCTTCTTCTCACCCTCGAGCAGGTCGCGCTCCCACTCGGCGAGCGGCTCGCCGGCGGCCTTCTCGCCCGGCTTCGAGTCGCCGGTCGCGGCGCCGGAGCGGGCGATGAGGCCCTCGGCGACGGCGTCGGCGATCACGCGGGTGAGCAGGGTGACGGAGCGGATCGCGTCGTCGTTGCCCGGGATCTTGTAGTCGACCTCGTCGGGGTCGCAGTTGGTGTCGAGGATCGCGACGACCGGGATGTGGAGCTTGCGCGCCTCACCGACGGCGATGTGCTCCTTCTTGGTGTCGACGATCCAGACGGCGCTCGGCACCTTCTGCATCTCGCGGATACCACCGAGGGTCTTCTCCAGCTTGGCCTTCTCGCGGGAGAGGACCAGGAGCTCCTTCTTGGTGAGGCCGGACGCGGCCACATCCTCGAAGTCGATCTGCTCGAGCTCCTTGAGGCGCTGCAGACGCTTGTAGACGGTGGAGAAGTTGGTGAGCATGCCACCGAGCCAACGCTGGTTGACGTACGGCATGCCGACACGCGTCGCCTGCTCGGCGATGGCCTCCTGGGCCTGCTTCTTCGTACCGACGAACATGATGGAGCCGCCGTGCGCGACGGTCTCCTTGACGAACTCGTAGGCGCGGTCGATGTACGACAGCGACTGGAGCAGGTCGATGATGTAGATGCCGTTGCGCTCGGTGAAGATGAAGCGCTTCATCTTCGGGTTCCAGCGACGGGTCTGGTGACCGAAGTGGACGCCGCTCTCCAGCAGCTCCCGCATCGTGACGACGGCCATGGCCGTATCTCCTTGTGTTTCTCGGTTATGTCCTGACACCCCGGCGCGCCATGCCGCAAGGGACCGAAAGGCGCTGCCACGACCGGTGAGGGTTGTGTGGCGGGGCGTGCGAAGTCGACCCGGTGACCCGGATCGCCATAGGAAGTGTACGGGACCCCGGGGGTGCCGGGTGACGGCGCTGTCCACAACCGGCCGGTATTCCACAGATATCAACCATGATCAACGCGAATCGGGCGGCTGCGGGACGGTGTCCCCATGCACCTCATCACGCACTTGCTTCTCGCCCTGGCGCTGATGTGGCCCCTGGGGCCGCCGCGTCCGGAGATCGTCCGTGGCTGGGAACCACCGGCCGGCCCCTACGCGGCCGGGCACCGCGGGGTCGACCTGGCCGCACCGGTGGGCACCCCGGTCCGCGCGGTGGCGTCGGGGGTGGTCACGTTCGCCGGCAGGGTGGCCGGCCGCGGAGTCCTCACGATCACGGTGCCGGGCACCGGAGAGCCGCCCCTTCGCACCACGTACGAACCGGTGGAACCGCGCGTCACGGCCGGCACCGCGGTCACCCGTGGCGACCCGGTCGCCACGCTCACTCCCCCGCCGCCCGGGAACCCCCACTGTCCGGAGTCCTGTCTGCACTGGGGTCTGCTGCGCGGCGACACCTACCTGAACCCCCTGCTGCTCCTGCACCGAGCCCCGTCGAGGCTGCTCCCGGTGACGGATCAGCCGCTCCCGGAGAGCACCAGGTCGTAGAGGTAGGAGCGGTCGCCCTTGAAGCTGCGCCACACGGTGGCCGGAGGTTCGGGCTCGTCGCCGGTGCCGTTCACGGGGTGAGCGGTGACGAGGCCGTCGGCGATCTCGCAGTGCCGGCCGAGGCCGGGCGCCCAGAGGCACCGCACCTGGCCGTCCGAACGGCCAGACGCGGGGCGGCCGTACTGCTCGCCGTTCCTCTCGAAGAGATGACGCAGGCCGTCGACGTGGCGCACGAAGGTGATCGAGGCGAGGCCCGCGGTCCGGTCCGTCGCGGGCCGGTCAGCCGCTGACGCCGCGGAGGGCCATCGAGACGGCGGCCTCGGCGATGGCGTCCGGGTCCTCGGCCGCACCCAGTTCGATACGACGCACGGCCGCGTCCACGACGCCCTGGAGGAGCATCGCGCCCAGACGGGGCTGGGCCTGGCCCAGGTCGGCGAGGGCCTCGACGATCATGGCGACGAGGGCGCCGTGGGCGGCGCGGATCTTCTCGCGTGCGCCGTCGTCGAGCTCGCTCGCGGAGATCGCGACCACCGCACGGTGACGCCGGTCCCCCACGAGCTCAAGCTGCGTGCGGACGTACGCCTCGACCTTGCCCTCGGCGGTGTCGGCCGCCGCCATCGCCGTCTCGACCTCGGCCGCCCAGACGGGGAAGTCGACGGCGCACAGCTCCTCGACCACGGCCGCGCGGGAGCGGAAGTACTCGTACACCGAGGAGCGGGCGAGGCCCGTCCGCTCGGCGAGGGCGGGGAAGGTCAGCGCCTCCGTACCGCCCTCGGACAGCAGGGAACGCGCGGCGTCCAGCAGGGCGCCGCGCTGCATCGTCCGGTGCTCGGCCACGGAGGCCGCTCGAATCCTGGGCACGGCTCCACCATACGACCGGCCGCGCGCGCTCAGCGTCCCGCATCGGCCAGCTTGGCGCGCAGCTGCAGGACGGACTTGGTGTGGATCTGGCTGACGCGGCTCTCGGTGACGCCGAGGACCTGACCGATCTCGGCGAGGGTGAGGCCCTCGTAGTAGTAGAGCGTGACGACGGTCTTCTCACGCTCGGGGAGGGTGTTGATGGCGCGGGCCAGGAGCCTGCGCAGCTCGCGGTCCTCGGCGACCTCGACCGGGTTGTCGGCGGCGGTGTCCTCCAGGGTGTCCATCAGCGACAGCCGGTCGCCGCCCTCGCCGCCCGCGTGGAGCAGCTCCTCCAGAGCGACGACGTTCGCGAGGGACAACTGGCTGAAAACCGCGTGCAGGTCCTCCAGCGCGATGTCCATCTCGGCCGCGACCTCGCTCTCGGTCGGGGTCCGGCGGAGCTTGGCCTCGAGGGTGGCGTAGGCGCGCTCGACGTTGCGCGCCTTCTGCCGTACGGAGCGAGGGATCCAGTCCAGGGCGCGGAGTTCGTCGATCATCGCGCCCCGGATGCGAGTGATCGCGTAGGTCTCGAACTTGATCGACCGCTCGACGTCGAACTTCTCGATGGCGTCGATCAGTCCGAAGACCCCGGAGGAGACGAAGTCGGCCTGTTCCACATTGGAGGGCAGCCCCACGCTGACGCGGCCCGCGACGTACTTGACCAGCGGCGAGTAGTGCAGGATCAGCTGTTCTCGCAGCCGCTCGTCGCCCGTGTCCTTGTACGACCGCCACAGCTCGTCGAGCGATGTCGGTGCGGGTGGTCGCACGGTGCCCCGGGCTGCTGGGGGCACCGCAGCGCGGTCAGACCCGGAGGTGTGCTGGGGCATGCGTTGCCTTGAGCCGTTCTGCTGGCGGGTTGGTCGGTCTGGGTGTCCGGCAGGGAATCCCGGTGAGCGTAGCGTGACTGGACCGTCGCGGTGTGCGAACCTCTGCGGATCGCACCGCTCCGGGTGGCTGCCCTCGGCCACGCTTTCGAACCCGGATGGTGGCGTGCTTCGGCCGCCGGGGTGCGGCCTGGAGAACTGGCTGGTTCATCACCATCACCATTTCACCCGAATGCTCCGGGTCAAGTACCGCCTCGCCGCACATTCGCCCCTTCCGTGGGGGTGTTCGTCAACTGCCAGTCATCTCCTTGCCGTTCGACGAACCCCAGGGAGTGCAGTTCGTAGAGTCGGGCGAGGGTGTCGTCGGTGGACGTGCCGGCCCGGTCGCCGATCGTCCTCACGGGTGCGGGGCGGCCCGCGGGGATTGCTTCGAGGACGCGGACGGCGTCGGGGCCGAGGAGGTCCCGGGGCAGGACGGGTCCACGCCGCGCCGGGGCGAGTTGCCCCATGTCCCCGACGAGTTCGATCACTTCGGCGGCGTCCGTGACGAGGGTGGCCTCGCCGCGCAGGAGTTCGTGGACGCCCGCGGAGAGGCCGCTGGTGACGGCGCCGGGCACCCCCATGGTGTGGCGGCCGAGCCGTGCGGCGGCGCGGGCGGTGACGAGGGAGCCGCTGCGGTACTCGGCCTCGACGACCACGGTGCCACGGGTCAGGGCGGCGATGACCCGGTTGCGGAGGATGAATCTGCTGGGTGTGGGGTGACTGCCCGGTGGTAACTCGCCGATGACGAGTCCCTGTTCGGCGATGCGTCCGATGAGTCCGGCATGGCCGCGGGGGTAGGGGAGGTCGACGCCGCAGGCGAGGACGGCGACGGTGGCGCCCTGGGCGGCGAGGGCTCCCCTGTGGGCGGCGCCGTCGATGCCGAAGGCGGCGCCGGAGACGACGACCCAGCCCTGTTCGGCGAGCCCGGAGGCGAGCGTGGTGGCCATGTGGGCGCCGTAGGGGGTGCAGGCGCGGGCGCCGACGACGGCGACGGAGCGCAGCGCCCAGGTCCGCAGGTCGGCCGGGCCCCGGATCCAGAGCCCGACGGGCCGGGCGTCGCCGAGGTCGTCGAGCTGGCGGGGCCACTCCGGGTCGCCGGGGACGACAAGCCGGCCGCCGTGTCGCTCGGCGGCGTCCAGGTCCCGCCGTGGTTCCACGGCGGCGGCCCGGCGCCGCCACCCGTCGACCCGTTTCTCCCCGGTGCCGGGGAACGGGGAGACCTCCTGGGCTCCTGCCGGGTCCCGGAGCCGATCCAGGAACCCGGGGGCTCCGTACTGCCGCAGCCACCGGCCGGCGTGGGTGTCGCCGGGTTCGACGACGCGGGTGAGGGCCGCGCGGGCGCGGCGTTCGTCGTCGGAGGTCATGCGCGGTCCCCCGCTCCCACCGGTACGCCCCGGGCGATGCCGGTGCGCAGTTCGAGGGCGAGGTGGACATCCTGGGCGTCGGGCCGGTCGTGGCCCGCCAGGTCCGCGACGGTCCAGGCGACGCGCAGGACCCGGTCGAGGCCGCGGGCGGTGAGCAGGCCGCGTTCGATGTCCCGCTCCGCCGCGGCGAGGGCTCCGGGGCGGACGAGGAAGCGGGTACGCAGTTCGTGGCCCGGCACCTCGCTGTTGACGGTCCACGGGGTGCCGGCGAGCCGGGCGGCGGTGCGGGCGCGCGCCTCGCGGACGCGGTCGGCGACGGTGGCGGTGGGTTCGCCGCGTCCACCTTGGCCGAGCAGGTCCGAGCGGGTGACCGGTTCGGCTTCGACACGGAGGTCGATGCGGTCGAGGAGCGGACCGGAGAGCCGGGCCTGATAGCGGCGGATCAGGGAGGCAGGGCACTCGCAGCCGGCGCCGTGCAGGGTGTGCCGTCCGCAGGGGCAGGGGTTCGCGGCGAGTGCGAGCAGGAACCGGGCGGGGAGCCGGACGACTCCGGCGGCACGGGCGACGACGACGTGCCCGGATTCGAGGGGCTGCCGCAGTGCGTCGAGCGCCTTCCCGGAGAACTCCGGCGCCTCGTCCAGAAAGAGGACTCCGCGGTGGGCGAGGGAGACGGCGCCGGGGCGTGGGAGTCCGTTGCCGCCGCCGACGAGGGACTGCATGGTCGCGGAGTGGTGGGGCGCGCAGTAGGGGGCGCGCCGGACGAGCGGTTCGCCGGGCGGGAGGATGCCGGCGACGGAGTGCACGGCGGTGACTTCGAGGGACTCCTGGCGGGTGAGTGGAGGCAGGATGCCGGGGAGCCGTTCGGCGAGCATGGTCTTCCCGGCTCCGGGCGGTCCGGAGAGCAGCAGGTGGTGGCTGCCCGCGGCGGCGACTTCCAGGGCGCGGCGGGCGCCGTGCTGGCCGGCGACGTCGGCGAGGTCGGGTCCGTCGAGGGGGTCGGCGGAGAGGCCGGTGCCGACGCCGGCGCCGGGGACGAGGAGTCCGGCGAGCATGGCGTCAGGGCGGCCCTCCTCGGCGGGTTCCTCTTCGGGAACGGGTTCGTCGGTCAGGACGGCGATGAGCTGGCGCAGGCTGCGGACTCCGAGGACGGAGACCCCGGGGACGAGCGCGGCTTCGCCGGCCGTCTGTTCGGGGACGACGACCTGGCGGTAGCCGGCTTCGGCGGCGGCGAGGACGGCGGGCAGGACGCCCCGCACGGGCCGTACGCGGCCGTCGAGCCCGAGCTCGCCGATGAGTACCAGGTCGGCGATGCCCCGGGGGTCGATCCGCTCGGCGGCGCCGAGGACGGCGGCTGCGACGGCGAGGTCGAAGCCGGATCCGCCCTTGGGGACGGAGGCGGGGCTGAGTCCGACGGTGAGCTTCTTCTGGGGCCATTCGGCGTCGGAGTTGACGATGGCTGCCCTGACGCGGTCGCGGCTCTCGCTGAGGCTCTTGTCGGGGAGTCCGACGAGGGTGAACGCGGCGACCCCGGCTTCCAGGTCGGCCTGGACCTCGACGACGACGCCTTCGACGCCGACGAGGGCGACGGAACAGGTGCGGGCGAATCCCATCACGCCACCCCCTGGGCGTGTGTGACGACCGGGGCGCCCCGACGGGGCAGGACGACGCCGACGAGGTCGATGCGGACGCCCCCGTCGGGCGGTGGTCCGCCGTGGCGGTCGAGCCAGCAGGCAGCGAGGCGTTTGAGCCGGTCGGCCTTGACCGGGGTGAGGGCGGCCATGGGGTGTTCGAAGGCACCGTCACGCCGGGTCTTGACCTCGCAGACGACGACCGTGTCCCCGTCCCGGGCGACGATGTCGATCTCTCCGGTGCGTCCGCAGCGCCAGTTCCGCGCGAGGATGCTCATACCCGCTTCGGCCAGCCTGCGGACCGCGAGCTGTTCCCCGTACCGTCCGAGGGCGTTCCTCGGGTTCCTCCGGCTCGACGACGTCCCCGGCCCGCTCGGTGTCCCCGGCCCGCTTGACGTGCTCGTCGTGCGCGTCGTGCTCGTCGTGCTCTTCGCGTTCGTCGCGTTCGATGCGCTCGGTGCGCTCGGTGCGTTCATCGGTACCACCTCCGGCACCGACTGTGACGCCTCGCCACGTTCCGTGTGCGGGCCGGTGGACAACCGGCCGCCTGTGGAGAACCTCGTCACTCGTCCGGGTGGTTCACACCGGGCTGCGGCATCAGCTGCCGGGAAGCTCCAGGTCGCTCTTGTTGAGCTCCTCGATGTTCACGTCCTTGAACGTGAGGACGCGGACCTGCTTGACGAACCTGGCCGGCCGGTACATGTCCCAGACCCAGGCATCGGCCATGGACACCTCGAAGAACACCTCACCCTGGACCGAGTGCACCTGCATCTCGTAGTCGTTGGTGAGGTAGAACCGACGCTCGGTCTCGATCACGTATTTGAACAGCCCGACGACATCGCGGTACTCCCGGTAGAGCTTCAGCTCCATCTCGGTCTCGTACTTCTCGAGGTCCTCGGCGCTCATGGCATGTTCCCCTTCAGCCGTGCGTCCACCTATTGTGCGCCAGCCACT
Organism: Streptomyces sp. NPDC057271; assembly: GCF_042668715.1. NCBI lineage: Bacteria > Bacillati > Actinomycetota > Actinomycetes > Kitasatosporales > Streptomycetaceae > Streptomyces > Streptomyces sp. NPDC057271. Next base: position 115,250 of record NZ_JBHUYJ010000004.1, on the reverse strand, counting down.
CGCACCGTTAGGCGATTTCCGGGGCGAGCACCACCGGTGAACTCGGCGGTCCCTCGTCGAGCAGCCTGTGCAGCAGCTCGGCGAGTCTGGTCGGGTACACCGTCTCACGCGCCGCCGACAGTTCGGCGGAGGTCCACCACCTCAGCCCCGAGACACTGCGTTGCTCCAGCTCGGTGAGCCCGCCCGGGACCGTCACGGTCTGCCTGGTTCGTGCCAGGTAGTACCACTCGTCCTGGTCCCAGCGCCGCCCGTCGAACGGAAAGGAACAGAGCCGCTGCCAGAGGACCGGCCCCAGTTCGACGTCCGTGATCCCCGTCTCCTCCGCCAGCTCGCGCAGCACCGCCTCCTCCCGGGTCTCGTCGCCCTCCAGGCCGCCGCCCGGCGTGAACCACCAGGTCTGGGCCGGGTCGTCGGGCTCGTAACCGTGCAGGAGGAGGATGCGGTCGTCGGGGTCGAGCAGAACGACCCGCGCCACCCGCCGCAGCTCCCGCCCGCCGAGCCGGTCCGACCGGGTCGAACCCTCCGTACCCGTCACGCGGCCACCGTCTCCACCCGTCACGCGTCCACCGTCTTCCTGCCCGACGGCCGGTCTCCCGAGCGGCCCGCGGAACGTCCGCCCACCAGCCGCGCCACCGGGCCGTACGCGGCCCCGGCAAGGATCAGTACACACCCGCCGACGATCGCGTAGAAGAGCGGCTCGACCGGTCCGCGCTCCGAGACCCCGCCCGGCAGCGCCGCGAAGGCCGTGGGACGCTCCACGAGGTCCGTCTCGGGCCAGGCGACGGCGTCGACCCGGGCGGTGACCGCGGAGCTCGGCACGGAGCCGTGGCCCGCCTCCTCGAGATGGGTCCTGGAGTCGAGGGAGTTGTGCCGCTCGTCGCCGAGCAGGAAGAGCTTCCCCTCCGGCACGGTCGCCGAGAACTTCTGCCCCGAGGCCGGGGCGCCGGGCCGGGTGTACGGCTCCTCGATCGGCCTGCCGTCGACCGTGAGCCGCCCGTCCTTGTCGCAGCAGGCGACGGTGTCGCCGCCGACGCCCACGACCCGCTTGACCATGGGCACGTCGCCCCAGAGCGGGTCGTTGAAGATCACGATGTCACCGCGCCGCACCTCGTCGCCGTCGATCCGCTGCGCGAGGACCTTCGACCCGACCGCCAGGGCCGGCGTCATCGAGTCACTGGGCACGCTGTACGGCTGGTAGACCACGGCGCCCCAGGCGAAGCCGCCGAGGAAGAGCACACAGCCGACGGCCACGACCAGCCCCGACAGCACGCTGCCGAGGCGGCCGCGGCCGCCTTCCGTACGTATGGTTCCGCTCATCCCAGCGCTCCCCACCTCGAAGGTCGGTTCGACGATCTGGGACGGCACCCTACCCGGGCGCCCCTACTCGGCGGTATGCCGAGCCGTGAGCCTCTTCCTGCGCCACAGCACCAGCGGCAGCGCGCCGGCCAGACCGGCCGCGCCCGGGGCGACGGCCAGCGCCTGGCTGAGCCCCGGCTGGTCGAAGGTCTCCGGCACGGGCAGCGTCGACCAGCGGGTGACCGGCCAGGCCACGACGACGGCGCGGCCGACGACCTGGTCGGTCGGGACGGTGCCGCCGCCGGCGAGGTTCTGGTGGTAGCGGGAGTCCAGCGAGTTCTGCCGGTTGTCGCCCATCACCCAGATACTGCCCTCGGGGATGGTGATCGGCCCGAAGGGCTTGTCACCGCAGGGCGAGGAGCCGGGGTAGATGTACGAGGCCTCCTCCAGCGCCTTGCCGTTGAGGATGACCTTGCCGCCCTCCTTGCAGGAGACCGTGTCGCCGCCCACCGCGATGACCCGCTTGATCAGGTCCTTCTCCTCGGCGGAGGGCATCAGGCCGATGAAGGAGAGGAACTCCTGGAGCACGTTCGGGTCCGGAGTGGGCTCACCCTCCAGCCAGCCGCCCGGATCGTGGAAGACGACGACCTCGCCGCGCTCCGGCTCGGAGCCGAACCACGGGGTCAGCTTGTCCACCAGGACCCGGTCGCCACGCTGCAGCGTGTTCATCATCGAGTCCGAGGGGATCGAGAACGCCTGCACCAGGAAGGTCTTGATCAGCAGCGCGAGCAGCAGGGCGATACCGATCAGCAGCGGCAGTTCCTTCCAGAAGGAACGCGGCTTCTTGGGAGCATCGCCGGGCTCGCCGCCCTGTCCGGTGCCGCCGGCGTCGGCCGAGCCGTCCGCGGGGTCGGCGTCCGACCGGCCGCCGGAGTCATCCCTCATGGCCACCGACGACTCGGCGAGGCGCTCGGGCCTCTCCTCGGGATCGTCGTGTCCGGATCGTGCGCCGACGGCCACATCCCCCACATCCACTCCTCAGTCCGTGCATATGCCCGCCCCAGAACAGGGACAGGCCCACCACTCCCATAACGAGCGGGAGTTCCGCAGGGGTCGGGAGCCAGGGCAATCCGTTCAGATTCCGCCAAGACACACTATGCGACACCCCGCCCGCGGACACAGATCCCGAACGACCGTCCGGTACGGCCGCGAACGTGTCCGGCTCCTCCAGGCGCCGCCAGTGGCTCACCGGCCAGACGATGCCCACCGCGCGGCCGACGACGTCGTCCACGGAGATCGTCCCCTGGTCCTTCTCCTCGAGATGGAAGCGCGAGTCGGCGGAGTCCGAGCGATGGTCGCCCAGCACGAAGATCCGGCCCTGGGGCACCGTCACCCTGAACTTGATCTTCGAGGGTTCGTTCCCCGGATGCAGGTACGGCTCGTCGAGCGGTACGCCGTTGACCGTGATCCGCCCGTCCTTGTCGCAGCAGACGACGGTGTCGCCGCCGACCGCCACCACGCGCTTGATCAGGTCCTGTTCGTCTGCCGACGGGAGCAGTCCGATGAAGGTCAGGGCCTGCTTGACCTGCTTGACACCGACCGGGTCGTCCGCGGGCGGTCCGGCGTCCTGGAGCCAGTTGCCGGGGTCCTTGAAGACGACGACGTCACCGCGCTGCGGTGTGGAGCCGAACCAGGGGGTGAGTTTGTCGACCACGACCCGGTCGTCGATCCGGATCGTCTGTTCCATCGAGCCCGACGGGATGACGAACGCCTGGACCAGGAAGGTCTTCAGGACGAGCGCGATCAGCACCGCGACGATGACGAGGAGCGGGATCTCCTTGACGGCCGAGCGCTGCCGTCGGCGCTTGACCTTGCGGGCGAGCTTGCGCCGCTCCGCCCGCCCGGGCAGCGGACGGCCGGCGTCCGGGGACCGTGTGCCGGTGGGCAGCGGGGTGTCGGCGCGGTGCCCCGCCGCCCTGCCCCGGTTACCCATGGCCGCCCGCCGCGGGAGCGGGTACGGCGTCGAAGGCGCCGGTCTCCGGCACGCCGGACCAGCGGCCGAAGGGCCAGCCGATCCAGTCGGCGCGGCCGATCACCTGCTCGACGGGCACCATGCCGCCGCCCGGCTGACCGAGATGGTCCCGGGAGTCGCTCGACTGACTGCGGTGGTCGCCCATCACCCACAGGGTGCCCTGCGGTACGACGATGTCGAAGGGAACCTTCGACGGCGCGTCGCCCAGTTGGACGTACCACTCCTCGACGGGCGTGCCGTTGACGGTGAGCCGGCCGTTCGCGTCGCAGCAGACGACGCGGTCGCCGCCGACCCCCACGACCCGCTTCACGAAGTCGGTCTCGGCGGGCTCGGCGAGGCCGAGGGCCGCGGCGGCGCCGTGCATGAGCGCGCTGACCGGGTTCTCCTCGGGCACCTCCTGGAGGAAGGACCCGGTGCCGTCGAAGACGACGACGTCCCCGCGGCGGGGCTGGTCGCCGAAACGGTACGCCAGCTTGTTCACCAGGATCCGGTCCCCGACCCGGAGCGTCGGCTCCATCGAGCGGCTGGGGATCAGGAAGGGCTGCAGCGCGAAGTGGCTGAGGAGCAGCAGGAAGAGAACACAGACGCCGCCGAGGATCCCCGTACGGCGCCAGGACCGTCCGGACCGCCCCGGCCCGGACATACGCGCGGAGCGCGACCGCTCCTCCGTCTCGGAGGAGCGGTCGCGCTCCGTGTGCTGTGCTTCGGTGTCCATCGAGGGCAGAGCCTATCCGGCCGCCCTGTGAGTCAGTGCTCCGAAGCCCCGCGCGAACGGTGAGCCGGAGCTCAGTTGTCGCGCTTCTCCTTGATCTTGGCGGCCTTGCCGCGCAGCTCACGCAGGTAGTAGAGCTTGGCGCGACGGACGTCACCGCGGCTGACGAGCTCGATCTTCTCGAAGATCGGGCTGTTCACCGGGAAGGTGCGCTCGACACCGACGGAGAACGAGACCTTGCGGACCGTGAAGGTCTCGCTGACGCCCGAGCCCTGGCGGCGGATGACGACACCCTTGAACTGCTGGATACGGGAGCGGTTGCCCTCGATGACGCGCACGTGGACGTTCACGGTGTCGCCGGGACGGAAGGCGGGGAGGTCGGAGCGGAGCGAAGCCGCGTTGACCGAGTCGAGCAGGGAGGCCATGGTGGTCTCTTTCCTCGCTGATGCCACAGGTCATCAGCGGAACGTTCGAAGAAGACGATGAAGCGCCGTGCGTACCGGGCGGGCGTCGTCCCCCTGTGGCAGGGGCGCTCGTCGGACACACAGCAGCGGCCTATTCTTCCACGGCGTCGGCCCTGCGCCAAAATCGGCCGCCGCGCTCCGGGGCCCAGCCCAGCAGGGAGAGCGTCTCCCGGTCCTTCTTGTCGAAGACGGAGGGGTCACAGCGCTCGATCAGGTCGGGCCGGTACGCCGCCGTACGCCGGAACGCCTCGTCGCGGCGCCAGCGCGCGATCTTCCCGTGATGCCCGCTGAGGAGCACGTCGGGGATGGCACGGCCGCGCCACTCGGGGGGTTTTGTGTACACGGGGCCTTCGAGGAGGTTGGCCATGGCTCCGGGGGCGAAGGAGTCGTCGCGGTGGGACTCGGCGTTGCCGAGGACGCCGGGCAGCAGCCTCGCCACGGCCTCGGTGACGACCAGGACGGCGGCCTCCCCGCCGGCCAGGACGTAGTCGCCGATGGAGACCTCGTAGACCGGCATCCGGGTCGCGTACTCGTCCATGACGCGCCGGTCGATGCCCTCGTAGCGGGCAGGCGTGAAGATCAGCCAGGGGCGCTCGGAGAGCTCGACGGCGAGCTCCTGGGTGAAGGGGCGACCGCTGGGCGTGGGGACGACCAGGACGGGTCCGTGGGCGCCCGCCTCGAAGCCGTCGGCGAGGGTCTGGTCCAGGGCATCGCCCCACGGCTCGGTCTTCATGACCATGCCGGGGCCGCCGCCGTAGGGGGTGTCGTCGACCGTGTTGTGCCGGTCGTAGGTCCACTCCCGCAGGTCGTGGACGTGGACGTCGAGCTGTCCACGCGCGCGTGCCTTGCCGACCAGGGAGACGTTCAGCGGCTCCAGGTACTCCGGGAAGATCGTGACGACGTCGAGCCGCATCAGGATTCTTCCTCGCGGGAGGACGCGATCTCGGCGCGGTCGTCGATCAGTCCGGGCGGGGGCTCGATGACGGCCCGCTGCCGCTCCAGGTCGATCTCGGTGACGATCTCCTCGACGAAGGGGATCATCAGCTCGGTGCCGTCGGGCCGCTCGACGATGAAGAGGTCCTGGGACGGCAGGTGGGAGATCTCGGTGATCCGGCCGATCTCGGTGCCGTCGGCGAGCACGACGTCCAGGTCCATGAGCTGGTGGTCGTAGTACTCGTCGTCCTCCTCGGGCCGCTCATCGGGGTCGACGTCGGCGATGAGCAGGGTGTTGCGGAGGGCCTCGGCGCCGTTCCGGTCGCGTACGCCCTCGAAGCGGACGAGCAGGCGACCGCTGTGGACGCGACCGGTCTCGATGGTCAGGGGTCCCGCAGATGCGGGATCGGTGAGCAGGACCGCTCCGGGGCTGAGCCTCAGTTCGGGCTCGTCCGTCCGTACCTCGACGGTGACCTCGCCCTTGATGCCGTGGGCGCGGCCGACCCGCGCGACTACCAGCTGCACGACTTCATTCTCTCCTGTCCGACGACGACGGGCCGGGGCGGACCCGAAGGCCCTCCCCGGCCCGTGCCGGTGTGTCCAACTTGCTTCAGCGGACCTGGTCCACGTCGACGAGGTCGACACGGATGCCACGGCCGCCGATGGCGCCCACGACGGTGCGCAGCGCACGCGCGGTACGGCCGTTACGGCCGATCACCTTGCCGAGGTCGTCGGGGTGGACCCGAACCTCGAGCACGCGGCCACGGCGCAGGTTGCGCGAGGCGACCTGCACATCGTCGGGGTTGTCGACGATGCCCTTCACGAGGTGCTCGAGAGCCTCCTCGAGCATGCTCAGGCCTCGGTCGACTCGGTGGACGCGACCTCGGCCTCGTCCGCCTTCTTGTCGGCCTTCTTCGCCTTCGGGGTGATGGCCTCACCCTTGGCGTCGTCACCCTCGAGGGTCTTGGCGAACGCGTCGAAGGAGGCGCGCTTGTCCTCCTTCGTCGCCGGCTGCAGCAGCGGCGCCGGGGCCGGCAGGCCCTTGTGCTTCTGCCAGTCGCCGGTGAGCTTCAGGATGGCGAGGACCGGCTCGGTCGGCTGGGCGCCGACGGACAGCCAGTACTGCGCGCGGTCCGAGTCGACCTCGATCTTCGACGGGTTGTACGTCGGGTGGTACAGACCGATCTCCTCGATCGCACGACCGTCCCGGCGGGTGCGGGAGTCGGCGACGACGATGCGGTAGTGCGGCTGGCGAATCTTGCCGAGGCGCTTGAGCTTGATCTTGACTGCCACTGGAGTGGTGTCTCCTGGTCTTGACGTGGTTGGGCACATGAGATGCCACGTGGGGTTGCGGTACTCGGGTGCCCGATGGACGCGTCAGCCGGAGGAGAGAGGGGTCCTATGCGACTGTCGAGTACAGCTAGCCATTGTGCCACACGACCGTGGCGCCCCCCGACCCGGGCGGGTCAGGGGTCAGCCGGCCGCGCCCACCGATTCCGGGATACGGAAGGGCTTGCCGCAGCCGCCGCAGACGATCGGGGCCTGGGCGAGCACCGAGGGGACCACGCGCACGTTGCGGCCGCAGTCGCAGACGGCCTTCACGCGCACTCCGCCGCCGGAGGAGCCGTGGCGGGCGGCGGGGCCGCGGAAGGAGCGCTTGGTGTCCGCGGCCGTCGCGACGGTGTGGGCCTTGAGGGCGCGCTGCAGCCGCTCCATCGTGGGCCGGTACCGCCGCTTCGCCTCGGGGTTGAGCGTGACCAGGGAGAAGCCGCTGCTGGCGTGCGGCTCCTCGGGGTGGTCCAGGCCCATCTCCTCGGCGATCGCCAGGAATCTGCGGTTGTGGTAGCGGCCGGCGCGTGAGGTGTCGCGGACACCTCGGGCGGCGGCGATGCCGTGGACTGCTTCGTGGAGCAGCCGTTCGAAGGAGAGCTCGGCGCCGCAGGCGGACGAGGACTCTCCGATCAGGGACTCGGGCGCGGCAAGATCGGGCAGTTCGGGGTGGTGCCGCTGAATGTCGGCCCACGCCTGTGCCAGCTCTGCGGCGAGAACAGGTGGTGTCGTGCTCACGTCGCGTACAACGAGCCGACGCGCCCCCGGGTTCCATTCCGGGGCATCCCAAATATTTTGCACGTACCCGTCAGTTGCCCTTGATGGGTCCGGACGAGGGTCAGTGCGCCGATCTGCGGAGAAGTGGCGCGGCTCGCGTCAAGGTGGTGCGTAGCGGCGCATACGCCCCGGCGCGTAGTGGTGGTGTACGCGCCCCGGGGGGTCGATGCAGGGACAGTACCGGGTCGGGCGTCACATCGGCGCACCGCCCCTCCCCGAAGAGGAAGTGGTGCGGCGCGAGCACTGGACGCGGGCACGGATCGGCAGTTCCCTGACATACGGGGGGATGCGGGCACCTGCTTCACGGGGGCTGTCGACCAGGCACTGATTGGGGCGCTTTCCATGACACCTACGCTCGTCCCGCACCACCCCGCGCGCGACTGGGCCGAGATCCAGGAACGCATGCTCGTACCGCTCTACGAGGCGGTGTACGACCGGTTGGAGGTGGGCCCCGGCTCACAGGTCCTGGGACTCGGCTGCGGATCGGGCCTCGCGCTGCTGATCGCGGCCTCGCGCGGCGCGCGGGTCACCGGCGTGGACCGGGACCAGGCGCGCGTGGAGCTGGCGAGGGAGCGGATTCCGGAGGAGACGGGGCACACGGTCGTCGAGGGCGGCCCGGCGGACGTGAGTGGCGCGTCCCGTGCCCCGTTCGACGTGATCACGGCCTTCCACGCCTCGGCGGAGCGGGGGCGGGATCTCGCGGGCGTCACTCCTCTGGCCCAACCGGGCGCTGCGGTTGTGCTGGCGGGCTGGGGACCGCCCGAGCGGTGCGCGACGGCGTCGGTGCTGAAGGTCGCGGCGCGCCTGGCGGGCTGGCGGCCGGCGTTCCGAGACGACCTGGAGGGCGTGGTGGCGCGGGCCGGCCTGAAGCCGGACGGCTCGGGGCGGGTGTCCTGCCCGTTCGGCTACGCGGATCCGGAAAGCGCGGTGCGGGGCCTCGTCTCGACGGGCGACTTCGACGCGGCGATCCGCGCCACGGACCCGGACCAGGTCGAGAAGGAGATCACGGAGGCTCTGCAGCCGTACGTCCGCCGCGACGGCACGGTCTGGATGCCGAACGTCTTCCGCTACCTGATCGCCCGGGTGCCGTAGCGGCCCCGGACCGGGCGCGCGGCCGGGCTCCGCACCGCGCTCGCGGGCCGGTTCCGGGCTGGTCCCGGGACTCTCGTCGGCGGGGTGGGGGCAACTGCCGGGGGCGGGCCCCAGGGGCCCCGTGTGCGGGCCTTCAGGGGTCCTGCTTCAGGCGCGTGATGCCCGCGGCGCGGTAGGCCGCGTCCTCCTCCAGGGTCTCGTTCGCCAGCAGGGCGGTCGCGAGAGCGTCGAGCTTGTCGCGGTTCTCGCGGAGTCGGCGGACGGCGCTCTCGTAGCACTCGTCGACGATCCGGCGCATCTCCTCGGCCACCATGTCGAGGGTCGCGGGGGCCGCCGAGAGGCCGTACGCCTGCTGGGCGTCGCCGGGGATGGCCGTGAGGCGGCCGACGCGCTCGCTCATGCCCCAGCGGCCGGCCATGCCGCGGGCGATGCCGGTGACCTGCTCCAGGTCGCTCTCGGCGCCCGTGGTGACGACCCCGAAGACGACCTGCTCGGCGGCCATCCCGCCGAGCGCGCCGATGATCCGGCCGCGCAGGTACTCCTCGGTGTACGCGTACCTGTCGGCGTCCGGCGTGGAGAGCGTGACGCCGAGGGCACGTCCGCGCGGCACGATCGTGATCTTGCGGACCGGGTCCGCGCCGGGCTGGAGCATCCCGAGCAGGGCGTGGCCGCTCTCGTGGTACGCCGTGCGGCGCCGCTCCTCCTCGGGCATCACCAGCGGCCGCTCGGCGCCGAGCTGGACCTTCTCCAGGGCGTCGGAGAGGTCGGACGCGGTGACCGCCTTCTGCTGCCGCTTGACGGCGAGGAGGGCGGCCTCGTTGGCGAGGTTGGCGAGTTCCGCGCCGGTCATCCCCGGCGTCGTCCGGGCGACCTGGACCAGGTCGACGTCCTGGGCGAGCGGGATGTCCCGGGTGTGGATCCTGAGGATGGCCTCGCGGCCCCCGCGGTCGGGCGGGTTCACGTGCACGATCCGATCGAAGCGGCCGGGCCGGGTGAGCGCGGGGTCGAGCACGTCGGCGCGGTTGGTGGCGGCGAGGACGATGACGCCCTCGGAGCCGGTGAAGCCGTCCATCTCGGTCAGGATCTGGTTGAGGGTCTGTTCGCGCTCGTCGTGGCCGCCCATGCCGGAGCCGCCGCCACGCGCGCGGCCGATGGTGTCGATCTCGTCGATGAAGATGATGGCCGGCGCCACCTTGCGCGCCTCGGCGAAGAGCTCACGGACCCGCGAGGCTCCGACGCCCACGATCATCTCGATGAACTCCGACGCGGAGGCGGAGAAGAACGGCACGCCGGCCTCGCCGGCGACCGCACGGGCGAGGAGGGTCTTGCCGGTTCCCGGCGGTCCCGCGAGAAGCACGCCGCGCGGCATCCTGGCGCCCATGTCGCGGTAGGCGGCGGGGTTCTTCAGGAAGTCGACGACGTCGTTGAGTTCGCCCTCGACCTCGTCGATGCCGGCCACGTCCTCGAAGGTGGTGCGCCGGGCGCCCGGTTCGAGCTCGACGGGTCTGGGCGGGGCCTTGCGGCCGAGCATGCCGCCCGCGCCGCCCATCCCGCTCATCCGGCGGGCGATGAAGATCCACAGTGCGACGAGCAGCAGCATCGGCGCGAGCGAGATCAGCAGGTTGGCGAGGAAGCTGCGCTCCTGGACGACGGGCTCGGCGGTGACCGTGACGCCCTTCGCGGTCAGCTCGTCCCAGAGCTCGTCGTCGGCGAACGCGGGCCGCTGGGTGACGAACTTGGAGTAGTCGCCCTTGTCGCCGTTGGGCAGGGGCTGTCTGTTCTTCAGCTCGCCCTGGATGGCGTCACCCTTTGAGTAGATCTTGGTGACGTTGCCCGCGTTCACCTGCTTGCTGAACTCGGTGTACGAGATCGTCGGCTCGTCGCCCCTGTTGAAGAAGGACAGCACGAGGTTGGCGATGAGATAGACGACCAGGGCGGCGAGGACGAGCCCTCCCCACCCTCCGGGCATCTTCCTCTTCGGCGGCTGCGGCGGCGGGGCCCCTTCCGAGCGCCAGGGCTGGTCCGTCCGGTCGCGCGGAGGTACGGAGTTGGGCACGCTGCTCTCCTCACACCGACGGTGGGGCCGGACCCCAGTATCGAGAGAGCGAACAATTCCGGCATGTCAGACGGGGTGAAGGAGTGAAAAAGGGCCCGGGGCGGTTTCACACCGCCCCGGGCCCTTTCGGGAAGCTGCTCAGCCCATGAACTTCTTGAACTCGTCCGGCAGCTCGAAGTCGCCCGGGTTCTGCCCCGCCGCCGGGAGGCCGAACGCGCCGCCCTGCTGCGCCTGCTCGCGGCGGGCCTGGGCGGCCTCCTCCTCGGCCTTGCGCTTCATCGGGTTGCCGCTCTTGCGCTTGCCCTTGGCCTGCTTGACCTGCTTCTTCTGACGGCCGGGCCCGCCGCCCATCCCCGGGATGCCGGGCATGCCCGGCATCCCGCCGCCCTGGGCCATGCGGGACATCATCTTGCGGGCCTCGAAGAAGCGCTCGACGAGCCCCTTGACCGCGCTGACCTCGACGCCGGAACCCTTGGCGATACGGGCGCGGCGCGAGCCGTTGATGATGGTCGGGTCCTGACGCTCGCCCGGCGTCATCGACTTGATGATCGCGGCCGTGCGGTCGACGTCCCGCTCGTCGATGTTGTTGATCTGCTCCTTCATCTGCGCCATGCCGGGGAGCATCCCGAGCAGCTTGGAGATGGAGCCCATCTTGCGGACCTGTTCCATCTGGGCGAGGAAGTCGTCGAGCGTGAACTCCTGGCCCTTCTTGGACGCCAGCTTGGAGGCCATCTTGGCGGCCTCTTCCTGGCTGAAGGTCTGCTCGGCCTTCTCGATGAGCGAGAGCATGTCGCCCATGCCGAGGATGCGGGACGCCATGCGGTCCGGGTGGAACGCGTCGAAGTCGTCCAGCTTCTCGCCGTTGGAGGCGAACATGATCTGGCGGCCGGTGACGTGCGCGATGGAGAGCGCGGCACCGCCTCGGGCGTCACCGTCGAGCTTGGAGAGCACGACGCCGTCGAAGCCGACGCCGTCGCGGAAGGCCTCGGCGGTGTTGACCGCGTCCTGACCGATCATGGCGTCGACGACGAAGAGGACCTCGTCGGGGCTGACGGCGTCGCGGATGTCCGCGGCCTGCTGCATCAGCTCCTGGTCGATGCCGAGGCGGCCGGCGGTGTCGACGATGACGACGTCGTACATCTTGGTCCGCGCGTACTCGATCGAGTCCTTCGCGACCTGGACGGGGTCACCGACGCCGTTGCCCGGCTGCGGGCCGTAGAACGCCACGCCCGCGCGCTCGGCGACGACACCGAGCTGGGTGACGGCGTTGGGGCGCTGGAGGTCACAGGCGACGAGCAGCGGGGAGTGGCCCTGGCTCTTGAGCCAGAGGCCGAGCTTTCCGGCGAGGGTGGTCTTACCGGCGCCCTGGAGGCCGGCGAGCATGATCACGGTGGGCGCGGTCTTGGCGAACCGCAGGCGCCGGGTCTCGCCGCCGAGGATGCCGATGAGCTCCTCGTTGACGATCTTGATGACCTGCTGGGCGGGGTTCAGCGCCTGGGAGACCTCGGCGCCGGTGGCCCGCTCCTTGACCTGCTTGATGAACGCCCGGACGACGGGCAGCGCGACGTCGGCCTCGAGCAGGGCGATCCGGATCTCGCGCGCGGTGGCGTCGATGTCCGCCTCGGACAGGCGGCCCTTGCCCCGGAGGTTCTTGAATGTCGCTGCAAGGCGGTCGGAGAGGGTATCGAACACGGCGGTCGCGGATCCTCGGTGTCGGGGGCAGGCGGACGGATTGCCCTCAAGGGTATCTGGCCGCTCGAAGGACGTGCCCCCGCCCGCCGAATCCGGCGACCGGAGGCGTCGGCCCGCTCGTGCCGGGGAACGGACGTCGGGCCCGGCCGACCGGCCCCTGACCTGCGGATCACCCCATCGCCCCACAGGGAGCACGCCGTACTCAACGACCGGCGCGCCCCCGTGTCACGGGTCACCGCAGCGCCTTCTCCAGCGCCTGCGCGACGTCCGCGGCCTCCTCCTCGGCCAGGAGAGAGCCGTCGGGACGTGTCACGTACAGCGTGTCGACGGCGTTCGCGCCCAGCGTCGAGACATGGGCGCTCCTCACCCGCACGTCGGCGCCCTCCAGCGCCCGGCCGATGCGGTGGAGCAGGCCGGGGGCGTCCTGGGCGCGGACCTCGATGACGGTGGCGAGCCGGGAGTCGGCGGCGGCGACGGTGACGCGGGGCGGCGGGGCGGTCAGACCGCGCCGCCGGGGGTAGGCGGCCTCGCGTTCGGCGAGCCGGGCCGGGATGTCCAGGCTGCCGTCCAGGGCCCGTACGAGATCGGCGCGGAGCCGTGAGGCCTGCGGCAGGGAGCCGTATTCGGCGGCCACGCGCCAGTTCAGGACCAGGACGGCGCCGGCGCCGAGTGCGGTGGGAAGCTCGACGGCACGCAGGTCCGCGGCCCGTACCGTCAGCCGGTGCAGCGCGAGGACGCCGGCCGCGGCGGGCAGGACGCCGGGCTGGTCGGGCAGGGCGATGAGGAGTTCGACGCCCACGGGTTCCGGTTCGCCGTCCTCGGGGGCGCTCTCGGGCTCGGTGTGCAGGGCGAGGGCCGGCTCTCCGGTCCGCAGGGCCTCGATGGCGAGGCGTTCCTGTTCGGCGCTGGTCGCGGCGGGCTCGGGTTCCGCCGCGGGCTCTCCGGAGAGGACGGCTCCGACCCGCTTGACGAGGTCGGCGACGAGCGAGGCGCGCCAGGTGGACCAGGCGGCCGGACCGGTGGCCAGCGCGTCGGCCTCGGTGAGGGCGTGCAGCAGTTCCAGGGCTCCGGCGGTGCCGACGGCGGAGGCGACGGCCTCGACGGTGGCGGGGTCGTCCAGATCGCGCCGGGTCGCGGTCTCGACGAGCAGCAGGTGGTGGCGTACGACGGTGGCGAGGACGGCCACGTCGGCGCGGTCGAAGCCGATCCGGGTCGCGAGGTCGCGGGCGATGGTCTCGCCGGCCACGGAGTGGTCGCCCGGCCAGCCCTTGCCGATGTCGTGCAGGAGCGCGGCGACGAGCAGCAGGTCGGGCCGGCCGACGCGGCGGGTCAGCGAGGAGGCGCGTACGGCGGTCTCGACGAGGTGCCGGTCGACGGTCCAGGTGTGGACGGGGTTGCGCTGCGGGCGGCAGCGGACGCGCTCCCAGTCGGGCAGCAGCCGGGTGACGAGGCCTTCGGCCTCCAGCGCCTCCCAGACGGGCACGGTGGGCTCCCCCGCGCCGAGCAGGGTGACGAGCTCCTCGCGCGCCTCTGCGGGCCACGGCACCGGCAGCGTCCGGGCGGCGGCCGCCAGGCGGCGTACGGCGTGCAGGGAGAGCGGGAGCCCGGACTGGGCTGCGGCGGCAGCGGCGCGCAGCGGCAGCACGGGGTCGCGTTCGGGCTTGGCGCTGAGGGCGAGGACGACCTCGCCGTCCATCTCGACGACGCCCTCGGCGAGCGGGGTGCGTTCGACGGGCGGCCTTCCGCCCCCCGACCTGCCGCCCAGGAGGCCGCGGAAGCGGGGGCGGGCGGAGCGGGCCTTCAGGACCCGGTTGACCTCGCGCCAGGTGACGTCGGTGGCGTACGAGATGATCCGCGCCGCTTCGTACACCTCGCGGAGCAGGGTGTCGGCGTCGAGGAGGCCGAGCTCGTCGGCGACGGCGTCCTGTTCCTGGAGGGCGAGCCGGTCGCTGGCCCGTCCGGTGGCGAGGTGGAGCGCGTCGCGGGCGTCGAGGAGGCGGCGGCGGGCCTCGTCCAGGCCCTCGCGCGGGGCGTCGGCGAGCCAGGAGGCGGCGACGGCGCGCAGTACCTGGGCGTCGCGAAGCCCTCCCCTGGCCTCCTTGAGGTCGGGTTCGAGGAGGAACTGCAGCTCCCCCATGCGCTCGGCGCGCTCGCGGCAGAGCGCGTCCAGCTCCGGGAGCCGCTTCGGCGCCTGGTTGCGCCAGTCGGCGAGGACGGCCGTGCGCAGTCCGGCGACGAGTCCGAGGTCGCCGGCCACCGGCCGGGCGTCGAGGAGGCCGAGGTGGACCTTGAGGTCGTCTCCGGCGGTCCTGCGGGCCTCGGCGGGGGTACGGACGGAGTGGTCGAGGGCGAGGCCGAGGTCCCAGACCGGGTACCAGATCCGGTCGGCGAGGCCGGCGACGGCGCCCGCGTCGGCGGTTCCGTCGTGCAGCAGGAGCAGGTCCAGGTCGCTGCGCGGGGAGAGTTCGCCGCGCCCGTAGCCGCCGACGGCGACGAGCGCCACCCCTCGTGGCGGCCTCGCGGCGGTGAACAGCCCCGTCAGCCAGTCGTCGGTGAGCCGGGCCAGGGCGGCACGGCGCGGCGGCCCGGACCGCGTCTTCTCGGTGAGAAGGCGCAGCCGGGCCGCCGCGTAGCCGCTGGGTCCCGAGTCTTCCGCTCGTGTGCTCGTGTCGACGCTCGTCACCCAGCAGCTCCTTACGTGCTCCGTGCTTACAGTGCGTCCGGACCGCGTTCGCCGGTGCGGACCCGTACGGCGGTCTCGACCGGCACGCTCCACACCTTGCCGTCACCGATCTTGCCGGTCCGGGCCGCCTTGACCACGACGTCGATGAGCTGTTCGGCGTCGTCGTCCTCGACGAGGACCTCGATACGGATCTTGGGGACGAGGTCGACCGTGTACTCGGCACCGCGGTAGACCTCGGTGTGGCCGCGCTGGCGGCCGTATCCGCTGGCCTCGGTGACCGTGAGGCCCTGGACTCCGAAGGCCTGCAGGGCCTCCTTGATCTCGTCCAGCCGGTGCGGCTTCACGACTGCGGTGATGAGCTTCATGCGTCCACCTTCTTGGTCTCCGTAGCTGCCGGGACGGGCGCGGCGGTGGAGCGCGAGGAGGCGCCGCCGCCGGCTCCGCTGAAGTCGTACGCGGTCTCGGCGTGCTCGACCTGGTCGATGCCGGAGACCTCGTCGTCCTCACTGACCCGCATGCCCATCGTCTTGTCGATGATCAGCGCGAGGATCGCGGAGGCGATCAGAGAGTAGGCGAGGACCGCGACGACGCCGATGGCCTGCTTGCCGAGCTGCTCCAGGCCGCCGCCGTAGAAGAGGCCCTTGGCGTCGGACTGGACGCCGCCGGTGGCGAAGAAGCCGACGAGCAGGGAGCCGATGACACCGCCGACCAGGTGGACGCCGATGACGTCCAGGGAGTCGTCGTAGCCGAACTTGTACTTGAGGCCCACGGCCATGGCGCAGAGCAGACCGGCGATGGCGCCGATGGCGATCGCGCCGAGCGGGGAGCAGGAGCCGCCGGACGGGGTGATGGCGACGAGGCCGGCTACCGCGCCGGAGGCGGCACCCAGGGTGGTGAAGGAGCCGTGGCGGATCTTCTCGTAGATCAGCCAGGCGAGCATGGCCGCGGCGGTGGCGACCTGGGTGTTGACGAACATCACCGCGCCGACGCCGTCGTCGTTGCCGAGCCACGAGCCCGCGTTGAAGCCGAACCAGCCGAACCAGAGCAGACCGGCGCCGAGCATGACCAGCGGGAGGCTGTGCGGGCGCATCGGGTCCTTCTTGAAGCCGACGCGCTTGCCGATGACGAGGATCACGCCGAGGGCCGCGGCACCGGCGTTGATGTGGACCGCCGTACCGCCGGCGAAGTCGATGACGCCCATCTCGAAGAGCCAGCCGCCGGAGCCCCAGACCCAGTGGGCGACGGGGAAGTAGACGATCGTGACCCAGAGGGCGATGAAGAGGGCCCATGCGGTGAACTTCACGCGGTCGGCGAGGGCGCCGCTGATGAGGGCGGGGGTGATGATCGCGAACATCAGCTGGAAGACGGCGAAGACGAACACCGGGATGGTGTAGCCGTCCCACAGCTGGTTGACGCCGATGCCGCTGAGGCCGACGTACTCGGACGACCAGCCGAAGAGGGAGGCGTTGTCGGTGCCGAAGGCGATGCTGAAGCCGTAGAGCACCCAGAGGATCGTGACGATCCCGAGGCTGATGAAGCTCATCATCAGCATGTTCAGGGTGGACTTGACGCGGACCATGCCTCCGTAGAAGAAGGCGAGTGCCGGGGTCATCAGCATGACCAGGGCGGAGCAGATGAGCATGAACCCGGTGTTGGCGGCAGACAGCTCGGGGGCGTCTGCGGCCAGGGTCGTGATGGCTGGTGCCATCGGCGTCTCCTCGTCGTCGGTACGGCCTGTGCGGGGGCGGGGCCGGAGAGCGGCTTGGCCGTGAGGGGTGGCCGGTTATGCGCCAGAGATTCGCGCAGCGCGGTTTCCGTCGATGCCGCCCGATGTTTCACCGCAGTGACGAAGGGGTGGGGCGTGTTACGCCGCTGTGAACCCCCGGGTCACGGGCGTGTAACGGGGATACGGTCCCGGCCCGTGGCCCGGCGCGGCAGCCGCGCCGGTTGGGGGCGCGGGAAAGGGACCGGCCGCGACAGACGTCCCGGTTGTCCTGGCGGCGGGGGAGCCGAGTCGGTCAGTACAGGAACGCTGTCGCGGCCGGAGTCTGGAGGGCCTGGTGCTCAGACCGCCTCGGCGGTCTCGGGCAGCAGGGCGGTCAGCCGGTCGGTGAGCTGGACGACCTCGGCGACGTCGCGGAAGTCGCGGGCGGCGGTGTCGACGGTCTTGCGCAGTCGGGTGTTGACCCGCTCGGAGCGGACGCTCCTGGCGACGCCGAGCGCCTTCTCGACCAGCACGGCGGACTGCTCGGGCTCGCGCTTGAGGAGGTGCACGGTGGCCATGCCGATGAGGTTGAGTGCGTACGAACGCTGGTGCTCGGGGTCCTTCTCGAAGAGGGAGACGGCCCGCTCCATGACGGGCTCGGCGAGCGAGGCGTACGTCGGGGAGCGCCCGGCGACGTAGGCGAGGTCCCGGTAGGAGTGGGAGTTCTCGCCGTTGAGTTCCGCCTCGGAGAAGAAGCGGATCCAGTCGGGCTCGGGCTCGCCGTCGAGGCCGACGTCGGCGAAGGTGTCCTCGGCCATCCGTACGGCCCGCTTGCACTTGGAGGGCTGGCCCATGTTGGCGTAGGCGCGGGCCTCCATCGCATACAGCATGGCCTGGGTGCGCGGGGTGGCGCAGTCGCGACTGCCGTACTGGGCGAGGTGGATGAGTTCGAGGGCGTCGTCCGGCCGGCCGAGGTGGATCATCTGGCGGCTCATGGAGGAGAGGATGTACGAGCCGAGCGGCCTGTCGCCCGCCTCTTTCGCGGCGTGCAGGGCGAGCACGAAGTACTTCTGTGCGGTGGGCTGGAGGCCCACGTCGTAGCTCATCCAGCCGGCCAGTTCGGCCAGCTCGGCGGCGCAGGTGAAGAGGCGCTGGGCGGTGGCGGCCGGCTGGGGCTCCTGGAGCAGGTCGGTGACCTCGTGGAGCTGGCCGACGACGGCCTTGCGGCGCAGTCCGCCACCGCACTGGGCGTCCCACTGGCGGAACATCGCCGTGGTGGATTCGAGCAGGTCGAGCTCGATCGCGGACAGCTTGACCGGGCGGTGGCCGTCAACGGCCGGCGCGGCCGGGACGGGCTCTCCGGCCGGGGTGGGTACGAGCCAGCGCTGCATGGGCTCGACGAGCGAGGGTCCGGCTGCGAGCGTGAGGGAGGTGCCGAGGAAGCCGCGTCGGGCGAGCATCAGGTCGCTGCGGGAGAACTCGCTGAGCAGGGCAACGGTCTGGGGGCCCGCCCAGGGCAGGTCGACTCCGGAGACGGACGGCGCCTGATGGGCCGTGCGCAGCCCGAGGTCCTCGACGGTCACGACCGAGCCGAACCGCTCGGAGAACAGCTCCGAGAGGATCCGCGGGATCGGCTCGCGGGGCTGCTCGCCGTCGAGCCAGCGGCGGACGCGCGAGGTGTCCGTGGAGATGTGGTGCGCGCCCATCTGGCGTGCCCTGCGGTTCACTTGGCGCGCCAGTTCGCCCTTCGACCAGCCGCTCCGCACGAACCACGAGCTGAGCTGCTCGTTCGGGCGCTTGCCGGCAGTCGTACCGTCTGCGCCGTTGCCGCCCACAGGAACGCCCCCATCCACGTCGAGACTCTGTTGCGCGAACCCCTATTCAGAATGCCGTGTCTTACGGCTCCCGTCCGGAGGTTCCACTCCTTCGAACAGGAAAACGGGTTGCCTCCGGCATACGCACGCGCGCAAGCAACTCCGGGTTCGAGCACCGAAAGTAATCCTACGATCACCCGTCCCGCGAGCCGGATTCAAGAAACGCCACCATTCGCCACCCCTTCGAATGAACTCCCCTGCCACCGAACACGATTCACTTGACATGCGACGACCCATGGTTGGCGGACCGTAGCGCGAGGAGGCGCACGCCACGGTTGCGCACCACCTCGCCCGCGACGGAGCGCCGCCCGGGGCGACGGAGAGTGACAGCGGGGCTCCGGGTCGTAACCACCGGCGCGTCCGACCCGTTGGAGGGGGCATGGGCTTCACGATCGGCGGCATCCGTGAGATGCGGTCCGGCTCACGTCGCCGCGTCCGCACCACTGAGTGCACAGCGGTGGCCGAGTACACCGGACTGTGGGGATGGGACGTGGTCCCCGGCGCGCGGGCCGTCTCCGGCCAGTGCTCCTGCGGCGACGCGTCCTGTACGGCTCCGGGGGCACATCCGCTCTCGTTCGCCGAGCCGGTCCGCGCGGGCGCGGGTCTGGACGACGCGACGAAGGCGTGGTCCGAGTACCCCGGCGCCGCGCTGCTGCTTCCGGTGGGCCGGTCCTTCGACGTGATCGAGGTCGCCGAGTCGGCGGGGCGGCGGGCGCTGGTCCGCCTGGAGCGCATGGGCCTGCCGCTCGGGCCGGTGTGCGCGACGCCGACGGGCCGGGCGCAGTTCTTCGTCGCGCCGGGGGCGGCGGCGGGGCTGCCGCAGCTGCTGTACCGGATGGGCTGGGACGACGCGGACCTGGACCTGCGCGGCCTGGGGCCGGGCGACCACGTGACGGCGCCGCCGTCGGACCTCGCGGGCCTCGGCCCGGTCCGCTGGCTGCGGCCGCCGACGCTGGACACCGCGGGAGCGCCGCCGGAAGCGCGGCTGCTGCTGGGTGTACTGGCGTACATCTGCCATCGGACGCACTTCTGAGCGTGCTCCGACGTGCGAAGGCCCCGCCGGGAAACCGGCGGGGCCTTCGCACGGGTGCGGGTGCCTCAGTCCCCGATGAGCGCGTCCACGAAGGCGCCCGGCTCGAAGGGGGCCAGGTCGTCCGGGCCCTCCCCCAGGCCGATGAGCTTGACCGGGACGCCCAGCTCGCGCTGGACGGCCACGACGATGCCGCCCTTGGCCGTGCCGTCGAGCTTGGTGAGCACGATGCCCGTGATGTCGACGACCTCGGCGAAGACGCGCGCCTGGACCAGGCCGTTCTGGCCGGTCGTGGCGTCGAGGACCAGCAGGACCTCGTCCAGCGGGCCGTGCTTCTCGACGACCCGCTTGACCTTGCCCAGCTCGTCCATGAGGCCGGTCTTGGTGTGCAGGCGGCCGGCGGTGTCGATGAGGACGACGTCCGCGCCCTCCGCGATGCCCTCCTTGACCGCGTCGAAGGCGATCGACGCCGGGTCGCCGCCCTCGGGCCCGCGCACGGTGCGTGCGCCGACCCGCTCGCCCCAGGTCTGGAGCTGGTCCGCGGCGGCGGCCCGGAAGGTGTCGGCGGCGCCGAGGACGACCGAGCGGCCGTCGGCCACCAGGACACGGGCCAGTTTGCCCGTGGTCGTGGTCTTTCCGGTGCCGTTGACACCGACGACCATGACGACGCCCGGGGTGCCCGGGTCGCTCTCCGTCTTCACGGAGCGGTCGAAGTCGGGGCCGAGGAGGGCGATGAGCTCTTCGCGCAGCAGGCCGCGCAGCTCCTCCGGCGTACGCGTGCCGAGGATCCGGACGCGCTCGCGGAGCCGCTCGACCAGCTCCTGGGTCGGGGCGACGCCGACGTCGGCGGTGAGCAGGGTCTCCTCGATCTCCTCCCAGGTGTCCTCGTCGAGGTTGTCACGCGACAGCAGCGTGAGCAGCCCCTTGCCGAGGGAGTTCTGCGATCGGGCGAGACGCGCGCGGAGCCGTACGAGACGGCCCGCGGTCGGCTCCGGCACCTCGATCTCGAGCGCGGGCGCCTCGGCGACGACCGGGTCCTCGACGGCGGTGGGGTCCTGGACGGCCTCCTCCGCGGTCGGGAGGTCGACCTCCTCGATGGTGCGGCGTGGTTCTTCCCGCGGCGTCTCCGCCTCTTCGCCGACGTGCGGCTCGGCGGGCGGAGCGGTGATGGTCGGCGTGGCGGACGGCGCCTCGGGCGGCGGCAGCTGCTTCTTCCTGCGGCCGCTGATCACGAGCCCGCTGGTCACGGCGACGGCGACGACCAGGGCGATGACTACAGCAAGAATGAGTTCCATAACGGGTCCAGTATGGCGTGACCGTTCACACCAGGGACGATTCGCCGCCGCGTCGGATCGGGCTCCGCATCGAACACAGGGCTCACTTGTTGACATTCAATTTTGTGAGCTGTGCCCCCTCGCATGAAGCGGGCATGAACGCCGAGGCCGGGACCTGCAGGGTGGCGTTCTCCGCCGAGGCCCGCGAGCTCCCGACCGTTCCCATCTGACACTGTGTCAGATACCGTCCCCCTTCGTCGGCTTTCCACGCGCGGAGGGGGACTTCCCATGCCCTTCACAGTCGTACGGTTCAACCTCGTCGATCCGCACGCGACCCCCGAGTCCCTCTCGGAGCGCTATCGCGCGGCCCTCGCCATGGCCGCCTACGCCGACGAGCGCGGCGTCGACACCGTCCAGACCGAGGAGCACCACGGCGCGGTCAACAACTGGCTGCCCTCTCCGTTCGCCTTCGCGGGCGCGGTCTTCGGCGCCACGAAGAGGATCGCGGTCACGGTCTCGGCGATCATCGGCCCGCTGCACGACCCGCTGCGGCTCGCGGAGGAGATCGCCGTCCTCGACCTGCTCAGCGGAGGCCGTCTGGTGACGGTCGCGGGGATCGGCTACCGGCCGGAGGAGTACGAGGAGCGCGGGGTCGACTGGGGCCGCCGCGGCAAGCTCCAGGACCTGCTCCTGGAGACCCTCCTGAAGGCGTGGTCCGGTGAGCCCTTCACGTACGAGGGCCGTACGGTACGCGTCACGCCGCGGCCCCTCAGCCGGCCGCATCCGCTCCTGCTCGTCGGCGGTTCGTCGAAGGCGGCGGCGCGGCGGGCGGCGCGGCTCGGGCTGCCGCTCTTCCCGAGCGCGCACCTGCCGGAGCTGGAGGCGTACTACAAGCGGCAGTGCCGGGAGTACGGCACCGAGGGCTGGACGATGATGCCGGCCGAGAAGACCCCGCTGCTGCACGTCTCGGAGGATCCGGAGCGGTCCTGGGAGCTGTACGGAGAGCACTTCCTGCACGAGGCGCGCACGTACGCCTCCTGGCAGTCGAGGGACATCCGCTCGGCGGTGCGCTCGGCGGCGACGACGGTGGCGGAGCTGCGGGCCGAGGGGGTCTACCGGATCGTGACGCCGGACGAGTGCGCGGCGCTGGGGCAGGAGCTGGAGAGCCTGGTGCTCCATCCGCTCTGCGGCGGAATGCCGGTCGAGGAGGGGTGGCGGTCCCTGCGGCTGCTGGGCGAGACGGTGCTGCCCCGGCTCACGGCATAGGACCGTGGGCCGGGGCAGTTCCGAGTGCGAGGAGAGGGGCAGCGGGGATTAGCCCATCTCCTCCAACGCCTTGCCCTTGGTCTCCTTCACGTACCTGAGCACGAAGGGGATGGAGAGCACGGCGAAGACCGTGTAGATCATGTACGTACCGGAGAGGTTCCAGTCCGCCAGGGACGGGAAGCTGGCCGTGATGGCCCAGTTGGCGATCCACTGCGCGGAGGCGGCGACGCCGAGGGCGGCGGCGCGGATCCGGTTGGGGAACATCTCGCCGAGGAAGACCCAGACCACCACGCCCCACGAGAGGGCGAAGAAGAGCACGAAGACGTGGGCGGCGACGAGTGCGACGACGCCCTGGGTGGTCGGCAGCTTGCCGTCGACGAGGTCGGCCGAGAAGGCCCAGGCCTCGAAGGCGAGCGCGATCGCCATGCCGACGGAGCCGACGAGGGCGAGGGGCTTACGGCCCACCCGGTCGACCAGGATCATCGCGATCACGGTGCCGACGATGTTGATGATCGACGTGGTGAACGAGTAGAAGAACGAGCCGGCGGGGTCGATGCCGACCGACTGCCAGAGCGTCGAGGAGTAGTAGAAGGCGACGTTGATGCCGACGAGCTGCTGGAAGACCGAGAGTCCGATGCCGACCCAGACGATGGGGAGCAGCTTGAAACGGCCGCCGGCGACCAGCAGGTCCCTGAAGGTGGACTTGTGCTCACGGCGCATGGCCTGCTCGATCTCGGCGACGCGGTGGTCCAGGTTCACCCCATGGCCCTCGACCTCGGAGAGGACCTCCTTCGCCTTGTCGGTCCTGCCCACAGAGATGAGGAAGCGGGGGGACTCCGGGATGGCGAAGGAGAGCAGACCGTAGAGCACGGCGGGGACGACCATCACGCCGAGCATCCACTGCCAGGCCTCGAGGCCGCCGATCTCGCCGCGCTGGTCCCCGTCGGCGAGCTGCAGGATGCCGTAGTTGACGAGCTGGGAGACGGCGATGCCGATGACGATCGCGGCCTGCTGGAAGGAGCCGAGCCGGCCGCGGTAGGCGGCGGGGGCGACCTCGGCAATGTAGGCCGGGCCGATCACCGAAGCCATGCCGATGGCGAAGCCGCCGACGATCCGCCAGAAGGCGAGGTCCCACAGCGCGAAGGGCAGGGCCGAGCCGACGGCGCTGACGGTGAACAGCACGGCGGCGATCTGCATGCAGCGGATGCGGCCGATCCTGTCGGCCATGCGGCCGGCGGTCGCGGCGCCGATCGCGCAGCCGATCAGGGCGATGGCGATGACCTGGGCCAGGGTGCCGGAGCCGATGTCGTAACGGTCCCGGATGGCCTCGACGGCGCCGTTGATGACGGAGCTGTCATATCCGAAGAGGAAGCCTCCCATCGCGGCGGACGCCGTGATGAAGATGACGTGGCCGAGATGGTCCGGGTGGGCGGCTCGGCCTTCGGACGGCGGCGGCGTGGGCGCCTGCGCGGGGCTGGTCACATGGACTCCTACGGGCTCCGGCAGCGTCGCCGGGGCGTGGGGGGCGAGCCCTTCAAGTGGCGCACAGCATCACGCCGCCCACCACGTGAAGGTAAAAAAGCA
Source organism: Streptomyces sp. NPDC057271 (assembly GCF_042668715.1). Classification (NCBI taxonomy): domain Bacteria; kingdom Bacillati; phylum Actinomycetota; class Actinomycetes; order Kitasatosporales; family Streptomycetaceae; genus Streptomyces; species Streptomyces sp. NPDC057271. The sequence continues at coordinate 91,451 of NZ_JBHUYJ010000004.1, read as the reverse complement.
ACGTTGCCGAGACTATGCCTTCATGTTTCGAAGTCAAGAGGCGATGTCGTATGACTTAAAACCGAGTTTCGGACATCATGCGTTCAAGACTTAAAGTTGATCATCACCGCAGCCGCTGGCTGATGACCTTGGATACCCCGTCCCCCTGCATGGAGACGCCGTACAGCGCGTCCGCGACCTCCATCGTCCGCTTCTGGTGCGTGATGACGATCAGCTGCGAGGACTCCTGGAGCTCCTGCATGATCCGGATCAGCCGCTGGAGGTTGGTGTCGTCGAGCGCCGCCTCCACCTCGTCCATCACGTAGAACGGGCTGGGCCGGGCCTTGAAGATGGAGACCAGCATGGCCACGGCGGTCAGCGAACGCTCGCCGCCGGAGAGCAGCGAGAGGCGCTTGACCTTCTTGCCGGGCGGACGGGCCTCCACGTCGACGCCGGTGGTGAGCATGTTGTCGGGGTCGGTCAGGATCAGCCGCCCCTCGCCCCCCGGGAAGAGCCGTGAGAACACGCCCTCGAACTCGCGGGCGGTGTCCCGGTACGCCTCGCTGAAGACCTGCTCGACGCGGATGTCGACCTCCTTCACGACCTGAAGAAGGTCGGCCCGGGTCTTCTTCAGGTCCTCCAGTTGCTCGGAGAGGAACTTGTGCCGTTCCTCCAGTGCCGCGAACTCCTCGAGGGCCAGCGGGTTCACCTTGCCGAGCTGCTGGTACGCCCGCTCGGCGGCCTTGAGCCGCTTCTCCTGCTCCGAACGGACGAACGGGCGGGGCCGGTTGCGCGGATGCTCCGGGTCCTCCGGCAGCTCCTCGCCCTCGGCGGGCGGTGACGGCGGTACGAGCTGATGGGGACCGTACTCGGAGACCAGGCCGGCCGGCTCGACGCCCAGCTCCTCCAGCGCCTTGGTCTCCAGTTGCTCGATCCGCATCCGCTTCTCGGCACCGAGGACCTCACCGCGGTGGACGGAGTCGGTCAGCTTGTCCAGCTCTGCCTTCAGTTCCCGGCCCCGGGCGCGGGCGGCGGAGAGACCCTGCTCCCGTGCCCCCTTGGCGGCGTCGGCGAGCGCCCGCTCCTGCTCGGCCCGGACGAGGGAGGCCTCGACATGGGCCAGTAGCTGCCGGGCACCGGAGGCGACGGCGGCCGCGACCTCCGCCTCGTGGCGCAGCCGGGCGAGCCGCTGTCGCGCACGCGCGCGTGCCTCGCGTTCGGCGCGGGCGCCCCGGTCGAGGGAGTCGGCCCGTCCCGCGAGGCCCCTGACCCGCTCCTCGTGCGTACGGAGCTGAAGCCTGGCCTCCATCTCGGTCTGCCGGGCGTTGGCGCCGTCGGCGGCGAGCCGGTCGCGCACGGAGGTGTCGGGCTCCTCCTCGCCCGGCGCCTCCTCGGCGACGAGCAGTCTCTCGGCGAGCTCCTCGGCCTCGTACAGCGCCTTCTCCAGGGCCTCGTCCGCACGGGCGGCGGCCGCCGCGGTCCGCTCGGCCTCGCCCGCGGCGCCCCTGGCCTGTCCGGCGAGCCGGCCGAGTCGCTGGGCCACCTGGGACTTCTCGCGGTCCGCGGCGCGGCGGCTCTCGGCCAGCTCCTCGACGAGCGCGGCGGCGGTACGCCGTGCCTCGGCCGCCGTCCCCTGGGCTTCGGCCAGCTCCTCGCAGCGGGATTCCAGCTCCTCCAACTCGGCGGCCGCCTCGTCGACGGACGCCTGTACTTCGAGGAGGCTGGGCGCTCCGGCGGAGCCTCCGTGGGCGAAGTGCGCCCCGAGCAGGTCGCCCTCGCCGGTGACGGCGGTGAGCGCGGGGTGCGCGTGGACGAGGTCCTCGGCCTCCTCCAGGGTGCCGACCACCACGATCCCGTCGAGCAACCGTCGCACCGCGCCCATGAGTTCCTCGGGCCCCCGGACGAGGTCGGCGGCGCGGGGAGGCAGGCCGGGCCGGGCGGCCTGGGCCGGGGCCACGGCCGGCTCCGGCGCGCCCGTCAGCAGCAGCGCGGCCCGGCCCGCGTCCTGCTTGCGCAGGAGGCGCAGGGCCTCGACCGCCGCGGTGGGGCCCGAGACGGCGACGGCGTCCGCGGCCGCGCCGAGGGCGGCGGCGAGCGGGATCTCGTAACCGGGGGTGACGGTGAGCAGTTCGGCGGCCGGGCCGAGCAGCCCGGTCAGGCTGTCACGGGACCCGAGCAGCGCTCCCGTCCCGTCCTTGCGGCGCAGCCCGAGCGAGAGCGCCTCGTGGCGGGCCCGGGTCGCGGCGCGGCGACGGTCGGCGGCGGTGGCGGCCTCGCGGGCTGCCGTCAGGGCGGCCTCCGCGTCGGCGAGGTCGCGGCGGGCGGCCTCGTACCGCTCCCCCCGCTCGCTGTCGTCCGCGTCGAGGCCGTCCACCTCGGCCTTGAGCTGCTCGTACTCCTCCTGGGCCGCGACGGCCCGCTCCTGGGCCTCGTCCCGGGCGGCGGCGAGCCGGTCGATCTCGGCCTGCGCGGATGCGGCCCGTGAGCGGGCGGCGTTGACCTGGCCGTGCAGCCGGGCGAGGCCCTCGCGCCGGTCGGCGATCGCGCGCGCCACGTCCTTGAGCCGGCGCTCCTCGACCGCGAGTTCGCGTTCGAGGTCGGAGCGGTGGGCGACGGTGTCCTCCAGCGCCCGCTCGGCCGCCTCCAGGGCGGCCTCCAACTCGGCCTCCTGCTCGCGGATGCGGGCGGCCTCGCGCTCCATGTCCTCCGGGTCCCGGCCCCGGCGCTCCTCGGGCGGCTGGGCGGTGGCGCTCTTCACGCGCGCGTCGGCAAGCGAGACCGTGCCCCGCACCCGCTCGGCGAGCTGGGAGAGTTCGTACCAGGTCTGCTGGGCACGCTGGAGCCGCGGGGCGAGCCGGCGGACCTCGTCCTCGAGTTCGGCCTCCTTGGCGAGGGCGGCCCGCAGCTCGCTCTCGGCTCCGTCCTTGCGCTCCTTGAGCGCGGCCTCGTCGGCGACCTCGGCCTTCAGCGCCTCCTGGAGGCGTACGAGGTCGTCGGAGAGCAGTCGCAGCCGGGCGTCGCGCAGGTCCGCCTGGATGACGGCGGCCCGGCGGGCGACCGCCGCCTGGCGGCCGAGCGGCTTGAGCTGGCGGCGCAGTTCGTCGGTCAGGTCCTGCACGCGCGCGAGGTTGGCCTGCATCGCGTCGAGCTTCCGCAGCGCCTTCTCCTTGCGCTTGCGGTGCTTGAGGACGCCGGCCGCCTCCTCGATGAAGGCGCGGCGGCCCATCGGGTCGGCGTGCAGGACGGAGTCGAGCTGGCCCTGGCCGACGATGACGTGCATCTCGCGGCCGATACCGGAGTCGGAGAGCAGATCCTGGATGTCGAGCAGCCGACAGGTGTCGCCGTTGATCTGGTACTCGCTGCTGCCGCCCCGGAACATGATCCGGGTGATCGTGACCTCGGCGTAGTCGATGGGGAGCGCGCCGTCGGAGTTGTCGATGGTCAGCGAGACCTCGGCGCGGCCGAGCGGCGGCCGCCCGGTCGTGCCGGCGAAGATGACGTCCTCCATCTTGCCGCCGCGCAGGGACTTGGCGCCCTGCTCGCCCATGACCCAGGAGAGCGCGTCCACCACATTGGACTTGCCCGATCCGTTGGGCCCGACGACACACGTGATTCCCGGTTCGAACCGCAGCGTGGTGGCGGATGCGAACGACTTGAAACCGCGGAGCGTCAGGGCCTTGAGATGCACGCCCCCGGACTCTACCTGTGGTTGCGCGTTTCACCCATGAAGGTGCAGGGCACACCCTCGGTGAGGAGGGGTGGGACGTGGGGGACCCAAGAAAGAAGGGACGCCTGAGCGTCCCTTGCATATCTGACTCTGCCAGCGAGAGTGTTTCTCACCCTGCCCCGGCACGGGGCAGACAGTCACGGGGGATCGTGACGGTCAGGTGAGCGCAGGCTCCGCCTTGGGAACGTCGAGGTCGATGCTGTCGAGCAGCGACTCGCCATGCTGTGCGGCGGCAGCGTTGAGCGCGTCGTTCTCGGACTGAATCCGTACAAGCTCGGATTCGAGATCCTGGACGCGCTGCTGAAGCCGTCGCATCTCGGCGAGGAGTCGCGGGTCGGAGCCGCCGACGTAACCGAGAAGCGCCTTTGCCATGATGGATGGTCCTCCACACTGAGTGACCGACCGAAGCGGTGTGGGTCGTGAGGGATTTCGCACCCGCGGTGCTCGGCAGTGCTTCATGTCGTGCCGGTTCTTACTGCCAAACAGCTAAGGTGCGCGGGGCTTCCAGAGTCTCACCAAAAAGTTTGACGGTCAACACGATCACGCCCCGTATCAAGGGACGCCCGGGGGTCTACGGCCGCACAACAGGCGGCTGGACCTCGCAACTCGGCGCCACAGGGGCGTAGCGATCATCCTTCCTCGCGCAGCCTGGCATCGCAAGCCCTTCTTGGCAACCATCAGGCCATTTCCCCGTCGGCGCCCCTTCGCCGAACGTCCGCCCGAAGGCCGAGCGGGCCATCGGACGGAGCGCCGTAAGGGTGATCCTCAGCGGATCGCGAAGCTGTCGTAACCGCCGCGCGGGGTGTCCCAGATCTCAGTGACTCCGTCCACACGCCCGGGAGTGTCGGCGGAGCGCAGCCACTCCAGCAGACGGTGGCAATTCTCACTCGACCCCTCGGCCACGACCTGCACCCGGCCGTCGTCGAGATTGAGGGCGAAGCCCACGAGGCCGCCGATCTCCAGTGCGTTTGCCCTGGTGAACCAGCGGAAGCCCACTCCCTGTACTCGGCCGCGCACCCAGGCGGTCAGCCGCACGTCTTCGTTCATGGCTGAACGCTAGCGGGCCAATTACACACAGAGCACACCGCCCCCAGGCGTCATGGCGTACAGTCCCGACCGAATGCGGCTCACCCGTTCGGGCGCGTCGCATTCGAATAGCCCGCAGTAGCAAAGATCAGCAAAGCCGGCAGTACCAGATCAGGGAGGCACAGGGATGGGACGCCATCGCAGGAGGCGCAGCGCGCCCGTGCGCACCGGACTGCTCGGTGCCTCCGCCGCGGTGGCGGTCGGCGCGATCGCCGTCGCCTCGGGCCTGCTGCCCGGTGGGGACACGCACACCGTGGGCAGCGTCGGCTCCGGCACGGAGCAGAGCGAGTCCCGGCAGGCTCCCGAGCTGACGACGCAGGGCGGCTCGTCGGCGACGCCGTCGTCCACCCCGGCCGGCCAGGGGCCGGGTACCGGCAAGACCTCCCCCGCCGCGACCCCCTCGCCCAAGCCGTCGAAGACGACCGCCACCCCAACCCCGTCGAAGACGGCCGCCAAGCCGTCGAAGACGGCGACCCCGACGAAGACGGCCGTCCCGACGAAGACGGCGAAGCCGAAGCCGGCTCCGACGACCGCGAAGCCCGTGCCGACCCGCACGACACCGACGGCCGCGCCGACCCTGAGCCGCGCCGCGGCCGCCGAGGCCGAGGTCGTCCGGCTGGTCAACCAGGAGCGGGCCAAGGTGGGCTGCACCCCGGTGCGCTCGGACCCCGCTCTCGCTGCGCTGGCGGGCGCCTTCAGCGCCGACATGGCCGCGCGGGGCTTCTTCGACCACACGGACCCCGACGGCGACACGCCGTGGGACCGGGCGTCGCAGGCAGGCGTCTCCGGCATGGGCGGCGAGAACATCGCCCGCGGCCAGGTGGACGCGGCGGCGGTGATGGAGTCCTGGATGAACAGCGACGGCCACCGCGCGAACATCCTGAACTGCGACTACACGACGCTCGGCGTCGGTGTGCACTTCGCCGACGGCGGTCCCTGGTGGACGCAGGACTTCGGCTACTGAGCCGGGGCCGGTCGGCCGCCGGGCGCGCATCCCTGTGGTGAGCGCAACCCGGCGGTGAGCGCTGTGCCGCAGTACGGTGAAGGACATGAGTGACGACCTCGCCTTCGACGTGTTCGCCCGGGCCTGCCAGTCGCGCGTCACCCTGGAGCATGTGACCGGGCGGTGGGGCAGTCTCACCCTCGGCGCGCTGTACGAGGGGACGTTCCGCTTCAACGAGCTGCGGCGCCGGGTCGACGGGGTGAGCGAGAAGATGCTGTCGCAGACCCTGCACGCCCTGGAGCGGGACGGGCTCGTGCACCGCGAGGCGCAGCCGACGAATCCGCCGCGGGTGGACTACACCCTCACACCGCTGGGACGCGAGGTCGCCGAGCGGCTCGTCGGTCTGATCGAGCTGGTGGAGGGCCGGATGCCGCAGGTCCTGTCGGCGCGCGAGCGGTACGACACGGGCCGGGCGGCCGTCACGCCGTAGCGCGCGGCGGGCGCTGGCAGCGCGGGCAGAAGTAGCTCGACCGGTTCATCCAGGGCCGGCGTCGCATCGGGGTGCCGCAGCGGTGACACGGCTCGTCCTCACGCCCGTAGGCGTCGAGCGACCGGTCGAAGTAGCCCGACTCGCCGTTCACGTTGACGTACAGGCTGTCGAAGCTGGTCCCGCCGACGGCGAGGGCCGCGTTCATCACGTCCCGTACATGGCCGAGGAGTTCAGCCGAGCGGGGCCGGGTGAGCGTGGCGGTCGGCCGGTCGTAGTGCAGCCGGGCGCGCCAGAGCGCCTCGTCCGCGTAGATGTTGCCGACCCCGCTGATCAGCGTCTGGTCGAGCAGCGCCCGCTTGATCGTCGTACGGCGCAGGCGCAGGGCGGTGTGGAAGGCGGCGTCGTCGAATTCCGGGTCCAGCGGATCGCGGGCGATGTGCGCGATGACGTCGGGCAGCCCGTCGGGGGTGTTGTCGTGGAGCGAGAGTCCGCCGAAGGTGCGCTGGTCGACGAAGCGCAGTTCGGTGCCGAGGCCGTCCTCGAACCGGACCCGGATGCGCAGATGCTTCTCGTCGGGGGTGGTCTCGGGCTGGACGAGCAGCTGACCGCTCATCCCGAGGTGGCCGAGGACGGAGGCCCCGGTGTCCGCCAGCGGGATCCAGAGGTACTTGCCGCGCCGGCGCGCGATCCCGAACGTGTGGCCCTTGAGGCGGGCGGCGAAGTCCGCGCCGCCGGCCAGGTGCCTGCGTACCGCCCGGGGGTGCAGCACCTCGACCTCGCCCACGGTCCGCCCGCCGACCCAGCGCTCCAGACCGCGCCGTACGACCTCGACCTCGGGCAACTCGGGCACGGGCTCCTCCGGGGGTGGGGTGGACGATGGCCGCAGCCTACCGCCGGGGCGCGCGTCGTCCCGGGCCGGGGGCCGCGGCGGAGTCCGCACGCGGAGACAGGTCCGCCCGCCCTCCGGAACCGGAGGGCGGGCGGGTGGTTCCTGCTCGAAGGAGCGGTCAGTCCGACGGAAGGCCGGCGGACGTCGGCGCCCCGCCGCTCGTAGGCTGCTCGCCGGAGCCGGTCGGGTCGGTCTCGCCCGCCTCCGCCGCGGCCTTCGCGGCCGCGAGACGCTCGTCCGCCGCCGCGCGGATCGCGCGCCATGCGGACTCCGCCGCCTGCTGCTCCGCTTCCTTCTTGCTGCGGCCGGTGCCGGTGCCGTACGAGACACCACCGACGCGGGCGGCAGCAGTGAAGGTCTTCTCGTGGTCCGGGCCCGTCTCCGTGACGAGGTACTCCGGAACACCCAGACCCTCGGCCGCGGTCAGTTCCTGGAGGCTGGTCTTCCAGTCCAGTCCTGCACCGAGGTTCGAGGACTTCTCGATCAGCGGGTCGAAGAGCCGGTGCACCAGCTCCGAGGCCGCGTCGAGGCCCTGGTCGAGATAGACCGCGCCGATCACCGCTTCAAGGGTGTCGGCGAGGATGGATGCCTTGTCCCGGCCCCCCGTGCCCTCTTCGCCCCGGCCGAGCCGGATGAAGGAGCCGAGTTCGAGGCCGCGACCGACCTCCGCCAGCGCACGCGAGTTGACCACCGCGGCCCGCAGCTTGGCCAGCTGGCCCTCGGGCAGGTCGGGGTGGGTGCGGTACAGCGTGTCCGTGACCACCAGGCCGAGCACGGAGTCCCCGAGGAACTCGAGACGCTCGTTGGTGGGCAGACCGCCGTTCTCGTACGCGTACGAGCGGTGCGTCAGCGCACGCACCAGAAGGGCGGACTCGAGCTGATACCCGAGCCGCCCTTCCAGAAGCGTGTGGGACGAGGCATTGTCCGTCTTGTTGGACTCAGACATCGCGCCTCTCACCAGCCACTCAGACCGAGAGGACCTGGCGCTTGTTGTAGGTGCCGCAGCTCGGGCACGCGATGTGCTGCTGCTTCGGCTCCTGGCAACGCTCACACGAAACCAGGGTGGGGACCGCAGCCTTCCACTGCGACCGGCGGTGGCGCGTGTTGCTGCGCGACATCTTCCGCTTCGGAACAGCCACGGCTACTTCTCCTGCTTCTCGTCGACGCCAGCTTCGGCGCCGCTCATGTTGTCCTTCTCATCGGTTCCCAGCGAACCGGCGAGTCCCTGCAGTGCCGCCCAACGCATGTCGACGGCATCGTGGTGGTGGTCCGGGTCGTCGTTCAGGTCGGCTCCGCACTCGGAGCACAGACCCGCACAGTCCTCCCGGCACACCGGCTGCATCGGCAGTGCGAGCACCACCGCATCACGCAGCACGGGCTCGAGGTCGAACATGCCGTCCTCGAGGGGGATCATGTCCTCGTCGTCCTCGGCTTCGTCGTCCGCGGCCGCCTTGGAGCGGCCCCGGTCGTCGGAGTCGGGGTACGAGAACATCTCCTGGAAGTCCACGTCGAGATCGAACTCGACGGGCTCCAGACACCTTACGCACTCCCCCTCGGCCGATGCACGGGCGGTGCCTGTGACGAGCACCCCTTCCATGACCGACTCGAGGCGGAGGTCGATTTCCACCGGCGCGCCTTCCGGCACGCCGACGACCCCTTCGACACCGAAGTTCTTGGGGGCCTCGACCGAACGGGAGATCCGCTGAAGGGCACCAGGACGCCGCCCCAGCTCGTGCGTGTCGAACACGAGGGGGTTGCGGTGGTCAAGGCGCGTGCTCAGGGCTCTTCCTGCTTTCGGATCGTGAGGGGGCTGCCGTGTTCGAATCGAGAGACGAAGCGGGCAGCATGGATCGCGGGCATACGCGCGACCGAAGAGCCAGGATACTGGACGCTTCGCTCAGGGCCCAATCCGGGGCCGTGGAGCCGAGCGCTCAGTGTCCCTGGCCGTGGCCGTGACCCTGCTCGTACCGGCGCAGCTGCTCCAGATCGATCATGCTCGTGTCGAAGAAGCTGGTCTCGTCCAGCGCGGCGGCCTGCGGCTGCGGGGCCTGCGGCTGCTGCTCGTAGCCGTACTGCTGTTCGTACGAGGGCGCGGCGTAAACCGCTCCGGTGGAGCCGGAGCCTGCGACGGTGTACGGGTCCGGCTGCTGCTGGTACGCGTAGGGGTCGGCCTGCTGGTAGGCGTAGGCGTCCTGCGGCGGCTGCTGGTACCCGTACGGGTCCGGCTGCTGCGCCGGGATCTGCGGGGCCTGCTGCGTGACGGGCTGCTGCACCGGCTCCGGGTCCGCCAGCTCGGCGAGGCCGGCCAGGTAGTCGGCGTCACTGGTGGGCCTGCCGCCGCCGGCGGCGTCCTGGGCGGCCATGTGCGCGCCGAGGTCGTCCGTGGCGATCCGCCCGTGCAGCTTCTGCCGGCCGCGGCCGACGGCCTCCAGGGTCTTGGAGAGCACGGCCTCGAAGGCGCCGAGCTTGGCGTCGACGTACTCGTCGGCCCGGTGGATCAGGGTCTGCGGGTCCGCGCTGTACTCCGGGGCGTCGTCGTCGGCGTAACCCTGCTCGTCCAGGCCGGGGCCGCGGCCGAGCAGCTTCTCGCGGCCGCGGTCGACGGAGCCGATGGTCTTGTTGAGGACGACCTCGAAGTTGGCGAGCTTGGAGTCGACGTAGTCGTCGGCCTCGGCGCGGATCTCCTCGGCCTCCCGACGGGCCTCGGAGAGGATCCGGTCCGCCTCGTCCTGGGACTGGCGGGCGACCTGGGTGTCGGAGATCAGCGAGCCGCGCTCGGCATGGGCGGCCTCGATGATCCGCTCCGCCTCCTGACGGGCGTGCTCCACCATCTGCTCCCGGCCGCCGAGGAGTTCCTGGGCCTGGGCCAGGGAGCCCGGCAGGGCCTCCCGTACCTCTTCGAGCATGGCGAGCAGCTCGGCGCGGTTGACCACGCAGGACGCCGACATGGGCATGGAGCGGGCGTTTGCGATCGCCGAAACGATCTCGTCGAGCTTCTTCTGCACGTCCACCGGGTGCTCGCCACTCTCTACAGCTGGATGGAGACGGACGGGACGACTGTAAGGGCAGTCGTCCCCCGTACGACACCAGGTGACGGACCGTCAGGGACGGTCGCGGGGGGTCACTGCTCGGCGCGCCGCTCGGCGAGGCGCTCGGTGAGCCTGCCGAGGACGGCCTGCGGGACCAGGTGGGAGACGTCGCCACCCCAGGCGGCGACCTCCTTGACCAGGGAGGACGACAGGAAGCTGTACGTCGGGTTGGTGGGGACGAACAGGGTCTCGACGCCCGAGAGCCCGTTGTTCATCTGCGCCATCTGCAGCTCGTAGTCGAAGTCGCTGACCGCGCGCAGACCCTTGACGATGGCGGGGATGTCACGTTGCTTGCAGAAGTCGACGAGCAGGCCGTGGAAGGCCTCGACCTCGACGTTTCCGAAGTCGGCGGTGACCTCGCGGATCAGTTCGATCCGCTCGTCGACCGTGAACAGTCCTCGCTTGGACTGGTTGATCATCACCGCGACGTGCACGACGTCGTACAGCTTGGAGGCGCGGGCGATGATGTCGAGGTGTCCGTTGGTGATGGGGTCGAATGACCCCGGACAGACGGCGCGGCGCAACTTGGGTCCCTCGCTCTCCGGTCCGGTCATCGTGCGTCTTCGCACGTAGAGGCGGCGCGACCGTACCAAAACGTTCCCTCGCCGTAGCGACGGGCCCGGAGTGATGTGAAACCGGCCGGCCAGGCGAACTCCCCGCCTCGGGTGCTGCGCTCCACGGTGACGACGGCATCGTCGGCGATCCAGCCCCCGGAGCGGAGTGTGAGGAGGATCTCGCGAAGATCGTCGTCCGAGACGGCGTAGGGCGGGTCGAGGAAGACCAGGTCGTACGGGGCGTCGGGCGCCGCTCCTGTCACGATCTGTTCCGCTTTGCCGGTCCGGAGTTCGGCGCCGGGGAGCCCGAGCGACCGGATGTTCTCGCGGACGGTCCGGGCGGCACGGGCATCGGCCTCGACGAGGAGGGCGTGCACCGCGCCCCGGGAGAGCGCCTCGAGTCCGACGGCGCCCGAGCCCGCGTACAGATCGGCGACACGGGTCCCGTGGAGGGTGCCGAGGAGCGACTCCCAGGTGGAGAAGAGGCCCTCGCGCGCCCGGTCGGAGGTCGGGCGGGTGCCGTTGCCGGGCGGCACGGCCAGTCGGCGTCCGCCGGCGGTACCGGCGATCACGCGGGTCATCTGAGGTCCTTGTCCTTGTGCTTCAGGGCTCCTGTGCCTCCACGATATGGCCGGTGGGCGAGGTGTGCCGTCACCCCTTCTCCAGGAACTCCTCCCGCTCCTTGTCCAGGAGTGCGTCCAGGGCGGTGCGCAGCTCGGGGTGGTCGCTGAGGTCGGGGTCGGCGAGGACGACGGCGGTGGCCTCCTCGCGGGCGGCGGCGATGACCTCCTCGTCGTCGAGGACGGTGAGCATCCGCAGGGAGGATCGGACGCCGGACTGGGCCTGGCCGAGGACATCGCCCTCGCGGCGCTGTTCGAGGTCGATGCGGGAGAGCTCGAAGCCGTCGAGGGTGGAGGCGACGGCGCCGAGGCGCTGGCGGGCCGGGCTCGCCTCGGGCATCTCCGTGACGAGGAGGCAGAGGCCGGGGGCGGAGCCACGGCCGACGCGACCGCGGAGCTGGTGGAGCTGGGAGACGCCGAAGCGGTCCGCGTCCATGATCACCATGGCGGTGGCGTTGGGGACGTTGACGCCGACCTCGATGACGGTGGTGGCGACCAGGACGTCCGCCTCGCCCGCGGCGAAGCGGCGCATGACGGTGTCCTTGTCGTCGGGGTGCATCCGGCCGTGCAGGACCTCGACGCGGAGTCCGGCGAGGGGGCCCGCGCGGAGCTTCTCGGCGACCTCCAGGACGGCGAGCGGCGGCCGCTTCTCGGCCTCGTCCTCGGGGGACGCCTTCCGCTTCTGCCTCTCGTCCTCGTCGTCGCCGATGCGCGGGCAGACCACGTACGCCTGGTGTCCGTTCTCCACTTCCTCGCGCACGCGCTCCCACGCCCGCGCGAGGAAGTGCGGCTTGTCGGCGGCCGGGACCACATGGCTGGCGATCGGGGAGCGTCCGGCGGGCAGCTGGTCCAGGACGGAGGTCTCCAGGTCGCCGAAGACGGTCATGGCGACCGTGCGCGGGATCGGGGTGGCGGTCATGACCAGCAGGTGGGGCGTCCGCCGTTCCCCCTGGGAGTGCCCCTTCCCGCGGAGGGCGTCGCGCTGCTCCACGCCGAAGCGGTGCTGCTCGTCGACGACGACGAGGCCGAGGTCGTGGAACTGGACCTTGTCCTCGATCAGCGCGTGCGTGCCGATGACGACGCCGGCCTCGCCGGTGACCAGGTCGAGGAGCGCCTGCCGGCGGGCGGCGGCGCCCATGGAGCCGGTGAGCAGCACGACCTTGGTGGCCTGATCGGCCCCGCCGAGCATGCCGGCCTGGGCGAGCTCGCCCATCATCTCGGTGATCGAGCGGTGGTGCTGCTGGGCGAGGACCTCGGTGGGAGCCAGCATCGCGGCCTGTCCCCCGCTGTCGACGACGGCGAGCATGGCCCGCAGGGCCACCATCGTCTTGCCGCTGCCGACCTCTCCCTGGAGGAGGCGGTGCATGGGGTGCTCGGTGGCGAGGTCGTCGAAGATCTCCTTGGAGACCTTCTTCTGGCCGTCGGTGAGCGTGAAGGGCAGCTTGGCGTCGAAGGCGTCGAGGATTCCGCCGGGGGTGGTCCGGCGGGCGACGGCCGGCAGCTGGGTGTCGGCGTGCCGGCGGCGGGCGAGGGCGACCTGGAGGACGAAGGCCTCGTCCCACTTGAGCCGCTGCCGGGCGACCTCGATGTCGGCCCTCGTGCGGGGCCGGTGGACCTTCTGGAGCGCCTCGGGCAGTTCGGCGAGGCCGCGGCCCTCGCGCAGGGCCGGCGGCAGCGGGTCGGCGAGCCCGGCCCAGCCGGTGGCGGCCAGGGAGTCCAGGGCGATGGAGACGGACTGCTCGATGGTCCAGGACTCCAGCTGCTTGCAGGCGGGGTAGATGGGCAGCAGTTCGTTCGCGAAGGCCTTGACCGTCTCGTCGCTGCTCTCGGCGTCCAGGAGCTTGTACTCGGGGTGGGTGAGCTGGAGCTTGCGGTTGAAGACGCCCACCTTGCCCGCGAACATCCCGCGCCGGCCCGGCAGCAGCTCCTTCTGGTGGAAGTGGACGGCCCGGCCGAAGAAGACGAGCTGCATCCGCCCGCTGCCGTCGGTGATGGTGACCTCAAGGCGCTGGCCCTTGCCCCGGCCGCCCTTGTTGAAGGTCAGCACGCGGGCGTCGGCCACCTGCGCGACCACCGTGACGTGCTCGTCCAGCGGCAGGTCGGCGAGGGCGGTGAGTTCGCCGCGCTCGGCATACCGCCGGGGGTAGTGGTGGAGGAGATCCCCGACCGTACGCAGGTCGAGGTGCTCGGCCATCACCTTCGCGGTGGCGGCGCCGAGGAGCTTCTTCAGAGGTTCGTCGAGCACTGGCACGCGTTCCATTGCACACCACCGGACTGACACCCGTCCCGCAGGCTGCGGATATCTCCTGGTCACGTCGGCGCCGTGCCCCCTAGGATGACGCGTCTCCCCCCGTGCCGCCCCGCGATCACCGCCCGCCGGGATCGCCCGACCCGCGCCGTCGTCTCTCCCCCACCGGCGCAGCGACGATGACTGCTGATCAGACACCGCACACCTTCCAGGTCGATCTGCGCGGACTCGTGGATCTCCTCTCCCACCACCTCTATTCGAGCCCCCGGGTCTACCTGCGCGAACTGCTGCAGAACGCGGTGGACGCGATCACCGCGCGCCGCGCCGAGGAGCCGGACGGCCCGGCACGGGTCCGGCTGTACGCGGACGGCGGCAGCCTGCGCGTCGAGGACAGCGGCATCGGGCTGACCGAGCAGGACGTCCACAGCCTGCTGGCCACGATCGGTCGCAGTTCGAAGCGGGCGGACGCCGCCGGCATCGCGAGCGCCAGGACCGAGTTCCTGGGGCAGTTCGGCATCGGGCTGCTCGCCTGTTTCGTGGTCGCCGCCGAGATCCGGGTGGTCAGCCGCAGCGCCCGTACGCCCACCGCCCCGCCGGTCGAGTGGACGGCACGCGACGACGGTTCGTACACCGTCCGCACGCTCCCGGACGGCGCGCGTACCGAGCCGGGCACCACCGTGCACCTCACCGCGCGCCCCGGTTCCGGCGAGTGGCTGACCGAGGAGCGGGTCCTCGCGCTGGCGCGCGAGTACGGTTCGCTCCTTCCGTACGAAGTACGGGTGGGGGACGCGCCGGTCACCGATCTGCCCGCGCCCTGGGACCGCTCGTATCCGAGCCCCGCGGCCCGGCGGGTCGCACTCGCCGGGCACTGCCGGGACGTCTTCGGCTTCACCCCGCTCGACTCGATCGACCTGGATCTTCCGCTGGCCGGGATCCGGGGGGTGGCGTACGTCCTTCCGTCGGCCGTCAGCCCCGCCCAGCGCGCCGGCCACCGGGTCCACCTCAAGGGAATGCTGCTCACCGAACGGGCCGACGGGTTGCTGCCCGACTGGGCGTTCTTCGTGCGCTGCGTCCTCGACACGGACTGTCTGCGGCCGACCGCGTCGCGCGAGGCGCTGTACGAGGACGAGACGCTGGCGGGCGTACGGGACGCCCTGGGCGCCGCCGTACGGAACTGGCTGGACGAGCTGGCCGCCGGCGCCCCGGAGCGTCTGGAGGAGTTCCTGGCCGTGCACCACCTCGGGGTGAAGTCGCTGGCCCGGCACGACGGCGAGATGCTGCGGACGATGCTGCCGTGGCTGCCGTTCGAGACGACGGACGGCCGGCTCTCGCTGGAGGAGTTCGCCCGCCGCCACCCGGTCGTGCACTACACCCGGACCGTCGAGGAGTACCGGCAGGTCGCCGCGATCGCGACCGCTCAGGGCATCGGCGTGGTCAACGGCGGCTACACGTACGACACGGAGCTGGTCGAGCGTCTCCCCGAGGTCCGTCCCGGCACCGTCGTCGCGGAGCTCGACGCCGACACGGTGACCGCGCATCTCGACTCGGTCGACCCGGCGCAGGAGCTGGCCCTCTCGTCGTTCCTGTCGGTGGCGCGCGCCGCCCTGGACCCGCTGGGCTGCGACGTGTCGCTGCGCTCCTTCCACCCGCTGACCGTGCCCGCGCTGCACCTGGACGACCGGGCGGCCCGCCACGAGCAGGCCCGGGCGGAGGCCGAGGAGCGGGCGGACGACCTGTGGGCCGGCATCCTCGGCTCGCTGCGCGGCAGCGCGCCGAGGGCCCGGCTGGTCCTCAACCACCTGAATCCGCTGATCCGCCGGATCGGTTCGCTGGACGACCCGGAGCTGGCGGGGACGGCCGTCGAGGCGCTGTACGGGCAGGCCCTGCTGATGGCGCAGCGGCCGCTGCGCCCGGCGGACTCGGCACTGCTCAACCGGGCTTTCGCGGGGCTGCTCGCCTGGGCCGCACACCACGGGGAGAACGACGCATGACCCTGACCTTCGAGGCCCTCCGCGAGGCGATGCGGGACAACGCCCAGCAGCCGGAGGGACCCGCGCGCAACGCGCGCGCCGAGCAGCTCCTCGCCGAGGCCGAGCTGATCGGCGAGCCGCCGGCCGTCGTCGAGGCGCTGGGCCATCAGCTCCAGGCGTACAACTACAGCTCCGAGAAGGCGAAGATGTTCGTGCCCTTCTCGCGGCTGCTGCGGATGTGGGACGACAACCCGGCGGACTTCGACGCCTACGAGACGCACTCCCTGCACTGGGTCTTCAAGTGGGTCTCCAGCGGCATGCTCGACCAGCCCCATATCCCGCTCGCGTCGATCGAGAAGTGGCTCGGCGAGATGGAGCACCGCTACCGGCTGGCGGGGCACTCCGAACGGGCCGTGCGGCAGGGTGAGTTCCGGGTGGCGCGGCACATCGGCGACCTGGAGCGGGCCGGGCGGGCGTACGCGGCGTGGCTGGCGGCCGAGCGGGACCGGATGGCGGACTGCCTCGCCTGCGAACTGCACGGGCAGGGCGTGTGGTCGGTGGAGCTCGGCGACGACGAGCAGGCCCTGCGGACCTGGGCGCCGGTCCTTGCGGGCGAGCACACCTGCGCGCACGAGCCGCACGCGGTCCTGGCCTCCTCGCTGCTGCCGCTGGTGCGGCTCGGCCGGATCGACGAGGCCCGCGCCCACCATCTGCGGGGCTACCGGCTGGTGCGGCCGATGGAGAGCATGCGCGGTGCGGCGGCGGAGCACATCGAGTTCTGCGCGCTGACCGGCAACGAGGCGCGGGGTCTGGAGATCCTGGCGGAGCGGCCGGCGTACCTCACCGACGGCGGCGATCCGGACAGCCACATGGACTTCCTGGCCGTGACGGCGCTTCTCCTGGACCGGCTGGTGACGCTGGGGCTCGGCGGGCAGTCGGTCCCGGGGCCCGCGCGGGCCGGGGACGCGCCGTGGACCGCGGCCGAACTGGCCGCCCACGCGCGCGGGGAGGCGCTGGCGATCGCCCGCCGCTTCGACGAACGCAACGGGACGGGACGGGTCGGCGAGCTCGTACGGGCCCGGATGGACGCTCAGCCGCTCCTGGACCGGCTGCCGCTGGGGGTACGGGCGGCGGGTCCGGTGCCGAGGCCGGCGCACGCGCGAGTGCCGGAGGCGGCGGAGCCGCGTGACCTGCTCGCGGAGGCGCGCCGGCTGTCGTCGGAGCGGAATCCGGCCGCGCGTGCCGCGTGGGTGGCGGTGGAGGCCGCCGAGGTCGACCTGGACGCGCTCGGGCGGGCCGAGCTCGACGACCACCGGGCCATGGCGATGGACCTCGGTCCGGCGGAGTCGGTCGGCCTGTTCCACCGGGCGGCGGAGGGCTACGAGTCGGCCGGCGAGCGGGGTGAAGCGGCGGCCGCCCGGGCCAGGGCGGCGTACGCGCTCGCGCTCGACGGCCGGGTGACGGAGGCGGCGGAGGGGGTCGACGAGGCGATCGGCCGGGTGCTCGCGCTGCACGCGGAGGGCGCGGCCACGCCCCGGCAGGCGGCGGGGGCACTGCTGAGCCGGGTGCGGATCGGGCTGCTGCGGCTGCACACGGACGACGGCGCCGGCCATGACGGCGACGGCCACGACGGATCCGGCCACGACGGCGCCGGGGAGCTGGCGCGGGCCGTGGACGAGCTGCTGGCCTTCACCGCGCCGTACGCCGACGATCCGCTGGTCGTGGACCGGGTCGCCGAGGCCGAGGCCGTACGGGGCGATCTGGCCGCGCACGAGGGGGACGCGGAGGCGGCGGCCCGGCAGTACACGTGCGCGGCGGAGCTGTACCACCGGGCCGGGATGCCCTGGTACGCGGTGGAGCCGGAGGCCCGGCTCTCGCGGATCGCCCTGCACAGGGGTGACCTGGAGACGGCCGAACGGGCGGCCCGGGCGGCCCTCGACCACGGTGCCGAGCACGCCGACGCGGCCGGGCAGACCCGGCTCAGGCTCCAGCTCGCCGAAGTCCTCGCCGAGGCGGGACGGTTCGGCGAGGCGGCGGCGCACGCCCTGGAGGCGGCGCACTGGGCCGACGAGGCGGGCGAGAGCCGGGGCATCGGCGCGTACGCCCGGCATCAGCTGGGCGGTTGGCTGCTTCGGGAGTCGCGGGTCGAGGAGGCCGCGGCGGTTCTGGAGGCGGTCCTGCCGGACCTGTCGGTGGAGGAGCACGGCTGGGGGTCCCCCCAGGACGAAGCCCTGGGGGGAGGGATGGTCGTCCAGACGCTGTGGTGGCTCGGCGACTGCCTCTCGAAGCTGAACGAACCCCGGGCGGCGGCGGAGCAGTGGCTGCGCGCGGCGGAGCTGGCGAAGGCGTGGCCGGATCAGCGGGATCACGCGATGCTCGCGAACCTGGCGGCGCAGGCGCTGCTCGCGGCGGAGCTGCGGCCGGAGGCCGCGGCGGCGTACGAACGGGCGGGCGAGCTGTGGAGCGCGCTGGGCGACACGGCGGCGTATGTACGGACCCTGCGGGTCCGGGCCTGGATCGCGGGCGCGGACGGGGAGGGCCGGGCGCTGATGGACGCGGCGGTCGAGGCGTGCGGGGCGGACGTGGTGGCGCGGGGGGACACGTACCTCCAGGCGGCGGAGCTGCTCGGGGAGACGGACGCGGGGGCGGCGCTGTCGTACGCGACGCGGGCGGTCTCGGCCTTCACCGAGGCGGGCCCCGAGCACCGCGACCCCCGCACGGCCGCGGAGCTCCTGTCGGCCTGGCTCCACCTGGGCCTGGACGACCCGTCGCCGGCGGTGACGCTTGCGCGGGGCGTCCTGGCGGAGTACGCCACGACAGCGGACCCCCCGGCCCCGGCACGCCGGGCGGAGGCGCAGTCGGTCCTGGAACGGGCGAGTTCGTGACGGGTGGGGTGGGGCGGAGACTCCCCACCCCGCCCCTCCCCGAAACCCTGACGGGAACGGCGGCTCCGCCCCCGAACCCCCTGCGCGGTGGCGGCGGCTCCGCCCCGCGAGGCGCCGACGCGGGCCACACGCGCCCGGACGCGCCGCGACTTCGCGCCGCCAGGGACCAGCACGGCCCCAGCCCGCAAGCCTGTGCCGTGGCGTCGCCCCGCGAGGCGCCGACGCGGGCCACACGCGCCCGGACGCGCCGCGACTTCGCGCCGCGAGGGACCAGCACGGCCCCGGCCCGCACACCCGCGCCGTCCGTGGGAGCTCGGCGCGGGCCGTTGCGCGCCCGCCGTGGGGCACGGCTCGGGCCGCGGTTATTCCACGCCGATCAGGAGTGGTGGGGCTCCCGCGCCCGCGTGGTACGTGGCGGTGTCCACTGCCAGGTACGTCTCGCGGACGTGGCGTTCCAGGGACTCCGACAGGGACGGCGGGGTCTCGTCCGAGACGATCAGGGTCACCAGTTCGCCGCCCGCCGAGAGCATGCGGTCCAGGACCGTGCGGGCCGTCTCGGCGAGGTCCTGGCCGATGACCGCCACGTCGCCCTCGATCAGGCCGAGGACGTCGCCGGCCTGACAGACGCCGGCCGAGGTGAAGGACTGGCGTTCGGCGACGGCGAGTTCCGCGTAGCGGGTCGCGCCCGCCGCCGCGGTCATCGCCACGACGTCCTCGTCGAAGCGCCGGTCCGGCTCGTGGACGGCCAGCGCCGCGATGCCCTGGACGGCCGCCCGGGTCGGGATCAGGGCGACCCGGATGCCCTCCGCGCGGGCCTGCTCGGCCGCCGCGCCCGCCGTGTGGCGCAGGTCGGTGTCGTTGGGCAGCAGCACCACCTCGCGCGCGTGGGCCCGCCGGATCGCGTCGACCAGGTCCCCGCTCGCCGGCGGCGCCCCCGGACCGGCCAGCACCGTCGTCGCACCCGCCTCCGCGCACAGGCCGGCGAGCCCCTCGCCCGGGACGACCGCCACGACCGCCCGCTGCAGCCGCTCCCGGGCCTCCGAGGCGCCCGCGAAGTGCGTGATACGGATCCGGTACGGACGACCCGCCTCCACGCCCGCCTCCACGGCCGCCCCCGCGTCGTCGACATGGACGTGCACGTTCCACAGTCCGTCCCCGCCGACCACGACCAGGGAGTCGCCGAGCGCGTCCAGCCTGGTCCGCAGCCGGCCCACAGCCGCGTCGTCGGCCTCCAGGAGGTAGATCACCTCGAAGGCCGGGCCGCCCTTCGGGGCGCAGTCCTCCGGCGAGGAGGCGGGCACCGCCCGGCTCGGCGGGCGGAGCTGCGCCTCGCCCGACACGGTCTCCACCAGCGCCCCGAGGACCGCCACCAGACCGCGTCCGCCCGCGTCCACGACGCCCGCGCGCTCCAGGACGGCCAGCTGGCCGGGGGTCGCCTCCAGGGCCGTCCTGGCCCCCTCGTACGCCCCTCTGGCCACCGCCACCAGGCTTCCGCCTCCCCCGCACGCGTCCGCCGCCGCCGTCGCCACGGTCAGGATCGTTCCCTCGACCGGGTGCGCCACGGCCTCCCGGGCCGCGCGGGCCGCCGCCGTCAGGGCGCGGGCGAGGTGATCACCGTCCCGCCCGTCGGCGAGCACGGACGCCATGCCGCGCAGGAGCTGCGAGAGAATCGTTCCGGAGTTGCCCCGGGCCCCGATCAGGGCGCCGTGCGCCATGG
Source organism: Streptomyces sp. NPDC057271 (assembly GCF_042668715.1). Classification (NCBI taxonomy): domain Bacteria; kingdom Bacillati; phylum Actinomycetota; class Actinomycetes; order Kitasatosporales; family Streptomycetaceae; genus Streptomyces; species Streptomyces sp. NPDC057271. Next base: position 71,254 of record NZ_JBHUYJ010000004.1, on the reverse strand, counting down.
CGCGTACGGCCTCACCCGCGTCGGGATCGTCCGCGGCGAAGACCGCCTCGACCGCCTGGGCCGCGGACTCGACCGTCAGGTACAGGTTCGTTCCGGTGTCCCCGTCGGCGATCGGATAGACGTTGATCGCGTCGATCTCCTCGCGCTCCCGGCCGAGCGCGTCCAGCGCCCGTACACACCAGGATCGGACCGCCGCGGCGTCCAGGGTCTGCGCGGTCTGCGGCAACTGGTGATCCTCCTGCTTGGCGGCCGTCCGGGGTGAGCTCACCGCAGGGTAGACCCGCTCGTGACCTGGGGCCGGGGCGGGGGCCGCGATGTCCGTGGTAGTTTCGTTCTACGGGAGCAGCCGTTGTATGCTGCTTCGGTTGCCCGGCGAGAGTCGGGCCATTCCCCCGGCAAGCCACTTCAGAACTCTGATTCCGGTGCGCCGGATTTCACTGTAAATCTGAAGTCTTTGGAGTGACCCGTGGCTGCCAACTGCGACGTCTGCGGCAAGGGGCCGGGCTTCGGCAACAACATTTCGCACTCGCACCGCCGTACGTCTCGTCGCTGGAACCCGAACATCCAGCGTGTGCGTGCCGTGGTCGGTCGGACGCCGAAGCGGCTCAACGTCTGCACCTCGTGCATCAAGGCCGGCAAGGTCTCGCGCTAACGCCGACGTTTCGTCGTAGCGCAGCCCCTGCGGTTGCCTTGAAAGGCCGGTTCACCTTGGTGAACCGGCCTTTCGCCATGCCCGGGGGCCGGCGCCCCGGCGGCGCGACCCGCCGGAGCGCGACCCGCTAGGCGCGGAACCGCCAGCCGTGGTCCACCGGGCCGATCCCCGCGCCGAGCGCGAACCCGGCCGCGATCGCCCCGGTCACGTACGCCTTCGCCTCCCGCACCGCCTCCGGTACGGCGAGCCCCTTCGCGAGACCCGACGCGACCGCCGAGGCGAGCGTGCAGCCCGTGCCGTGGGTGTGCCGGTTGTCGTGGCGCGGCGCGCGCAGCCAGTGCTCCTCGCCGCCGTCGGTGAGCAGGTCCACGGCCTCGTTCCCGCCCGCCCGCCCTGCGTACCCGTCGAGATGCCCGCCCTTGATGAGCGCCCAGCGCGGCCCGTACGACAGGATCGCCGCCGCGGCCTCCCGGAGATCCGCCTCCGAGCCGACCCGTACGCCTGTGAGCTGCGCCACCTCGTCCAGGTTGGGCGTGGCGACGGTGGCGACCGGCAGCAGCTTCGTCCGTACGGAGTCCAGCGCCGAGGCCGCGAGCAGCGGGTCGCCGTGCTTGGAGACGCCGACCGGGTCCACGACGACGGGGGCGTCCGTCCCGGCGAGAAGCTCCGCGACCGTCTCCACCAGCGCGGCGGAGGCCAGCATGCCGGTCTTGACGGCCTGGACGCCGATGTCGTCGACGACGGCGCGGTACTGGGCCCGTACGGCCTCCTCGGGCAGCTCCCAGGCGCCTCGCACGCCCTGGGAGTTCTGCGCGGTGACGGCGGTGATCACGCTCATGCCGTGGACGCCCAGGGCGAGCATCGTCTTCAGGTCGGCCTGGATGCCCGCGCCGCCGCCGGAGTCGGATCCGGCGACGGTCAGGACGAGCGGCGGCGGCGTCATTCGTGGCCCCCGAAGTGGTCCCAGCCGCCCGTGCTGTGCCAGGGCGCCCCGTCCACGGTGACCTGCGGCAGCGCGGAGGGGTTCAGGACCTCGCCGATGACCTTCCAGCGGGCCGGCAGCTTCACGTCCGGCGGGAAGGTGGCCACGATCGCGTGGTCCTCTCCCCCGGTGAGCACCCACTGCAGCGGGTCCACACCCACGGCCTGGCCGATGTCGTTCATCTGGGTGGGGATGTCGATGAGTCCCGAGCGCAGGTCGATGCGGACCTTGCTGGCCTCGGCGATGTGGCCGAGGTCGGCGATGAGCCCGTCGCTGACGTCGCACATGGCGGTGGCGCCGAGACCGGCGGCCGCGGGGCCCGCGTGGTAGGGCGGCTCGGGCCGCCGGTGGGCCTCGACGAAGGCGCGCGGGGAGCGGAAGCCGCGGGAGAGCACCGCGTAGCCGGCCGCGGACCAGCCGAGCCAGCCCGTGTACGCGACGACGTCGCCCGGCTGGGCTCCGCCCCGGGTCACCGGGTCGTGGTTGCGCAGGTCTCCGAGGGCGGTGATGGCGACGGTGATGGTGTCGCCGCGGACGACATCGCCACCGACGACGGCCGCGCCCGCGACCTGGCACTCGTCCCGCAGGCCGTCCATCAGCTCGGCCGGCCAGGTGACCGGGAGTTCGGCCGGGACGACCAGGCCGAGGAGGAGCGCCGTGGGGACGGCGCCCATGGCGGCGATGTCGGCGAGGTTCTGCGCGGCGGCCTTGCGGCCGACGTCGTACGCCGTCGACCAGTCGCGGCGGAAGTGACGCCCTTCGAGCAGGATGTCCGTACTGGCCACCACGCGCCGGTCGGGTGCGGAGACGACCGCGGCGTCGTCGCCGGGTCCGATCCGCACCGCCGGGGTGGAGGTGAGCCGGGAGGTGAGCTCTCTGATGAGCCCGAACTCCCCCAACTCTCCTACTGTGCCCTTCACCGCGTCTCACCTCGTGTTGTCGTGCGGTACCGTCAATGAGGAACCGTCTAGACCGTCAACTGCTGTCTTGTCTACGCCACACTGTGGGCGCCTCGGGGCACGCAGGTCTCCCCGCGGCCCGCGGCGACGCGGTACCGTGGCGTCTCTTTCTCCCACAAGATCCTCGTGGCCGCCCTGGAGGTTCCGTGGTACAGGCGTACATCCTCATCCAGACCGAGGTGGGCAAGGCGTCGACCGTCGCCGAGACCATCTCCAAGATCGCGGGAGTGATCCAGGCGGAAGACGTGACGGGCCCGTACGACGTCATCGTCCGCGCCCAGGCCGACACGGTCGACGAACTCGGCCGCATGGTGGTCGCCAAGGTCCAGCAAGTGGAAGGCATCACGCGGACCCTCACCTGCCCGGTCGTGCATCTGTAGCCCCCGTCTACCCTTGGCCGGTGATGTCTTCTCACCGGCCCTTCGGCCTGCCCGCCGCCGTCGCGGCCGCGTTGCTGCTGCTGACTGCCGCGGGCTGCTCCTCCACGGACGCGAAGGCTTCGATCCCGGTTCCCAGCCCGCCGGCCGGGGAGGCGACCCTCTGCCAGGCTCTGGCGAAGGAACTTCCCGACACCGTGGCGGGTCTGGAACGGAACGATCCTGAGCCGGGCTCCGAGCTGACCGCCGGGTGGGGGGATGCGGCGATCGTACTGCGCTGCGGGGTCCCCCGGCCCGAGAAGATGAGCGATCCGCAGACGCAGGGCGTCTCGGTGGACGGCGTGCGCTGGATGCTGGAGCAGCGGGAGGGCGACGGCCCCCGGTTCACCTCGGTGTATCGCGAGACGTACATCGAGGTGAGTCTCGACGAGCGGTACGCCCATGACATCGGACCGCTCGTCGATCTCGCCGCCCCCGTGCAGAAGACCGTTCCCTGCGCCCTGGAACCGGAGTGCGACTAGCGCCTTCCGCTAGCGCAGGCCCGTGGAGCGGTTGAGGGCCGCCTGGATCAGGCGGTCCACCAGCTCGGGGTAGCCGACACCGCTCTCCTGCCACATGCGCGGGTACATGGAGATCGGGGTGAAGCCCGGCATGGTGTTGATCTCGTTGATCACGAACTCGCCGTCCTCGGTGAGGAAGAAGTCGGCGCGGACCAGACCCTCGCAGGAGACGGCCTCGTACGCGGCGACCGCGAGCCGCTGGACCTCCGCGGTGGCCTCGTCGCCGATCGGCGCGGGGACGAGGCCGGACGCCGAGTCGATGTACTTGGCCTCGAAGTCGTAGAAGTCGTGGTCGGTGACGGGCGGGATCTCCGCCGGCACGCTCGCGCGCGGGCCGTCCTCGAACTCCAGGACACCGCACTCGATCTCACGGCCGCGCAGCAGCGACTCGACGAGGATCTTGGGGTCGTGGCGCCGGGCCTCCTCGATGGCCTCGTCCAGACCCGAGAGGTCGTCGACCTTGGTGATGCCCATGGACGAGCCGCCGCGGGCCGGCTTCACGAAGAGCGGCCAGCCGTGGTCGGCGGCGAACTCGACGATCTTCTTGCGGGCGGCCGCGGGGCTCTGCTCCCACTCGCGCGGCCGGATGACCTCGTACGGGCCGACGGGCAGCCCGAAGGACGTGAACACCCGCTTCATGTACTCCTTGTCCTGGCCGACGGCGGAGGCGAGGACGCCCGCGCCGACGTAGGGGACGCCGGAGAGTTCCAGGAGGCCCTGGAGGGTGCCGTCCTCGCCGTACGGGCCGTGCAGCATCGGAAAGACGACATCGACCTCGCCCAGGGCCTTCGGCACGGAGCCGGGCTCGGTGTACACGACCTCACGGTTGGCCGGGTCGACGGAGAGGACCACGCCGCCCTGCTCGGACTCGGCGAGGTCCGTGACGTTCGGCAGGGTGCGGTCGGCGATCGCCATCCGCTCGGGGGCGTCGGCGGTCAGCGCCCAGCGCCCGTCCGTGGTGATGCCGATGGGCAGCACGTCGTACTTGGTCCGGTCGATGGCCTTGAGGACGGCACCGGCCGTGACGACGGAGATGGCGTGCTCGGAGCTGCGTCCGCCGAAGACGACGGCCACGCGCGGCTTGCGGGGGCTCTGGGTGTTCTCGCTCATATCGCGTTGAGCGTACCTTGCGTGTTCGATCCGCTTAAGAGCCCCGGCCCGCCGCGCGCGTCCGGGCCGGCATCCGTCCCGGCACCGTCTCAGCGGCGTTCGGACTTGGCGCTGCGCGACATCAGTTCCTTGAGGGCGACGATCGGCGGCTTGCCCTCGTGGACGATCGAGACGACCGTCTCGGTGATCGGCATGTCGACCCCGTGGCGGCGGGCCAGATCGAGCACTGACTCGCAGGACTTGACGCCCTCCGCGGTCTGCTTGGTCGCCGCGATGGTCTCCTCCAGGGTCATCCCGCGGCCCAGGTTGGTGCCGAAGGTGTTGTTCCGGGAGAGCGGCGAGGAGCAGGTGGCGACCAGGTCACCGAGGCCGGCGAGGCCGGAGAAGGTGAGCGGGTCGGCGCCCATCGCGAGACCGAGCCGGGTGGTCTCGGCGAGGCCGCGGGTGATGAGCGTGGCCTTGGAGTTGTCACCGAGACCCATGCCGTTGGCGATGCCGACGGCGAGCCCGATGACGTTCTTGACCGCGCCGCCGAGCTCGCAGCCGACGACGTCGGTGCTGGTGTACGGGCGGAAGTACGGGGTCATGCAAGCGGTCTGGAGCCGCTGCGCGACCGATTCGTCGGCGCAGGCGACGACGGCACCGGCGGGCTGCCGGGCGGCGATCTCCTTGGCCAGGTTGGGACCGGTCAGGACGGCGACGCGCTCGGCGGGCACGTCGGCGACCTCCATGATGACCTCGCTCATCCGCTCGGCGGTGCCGAGTTCGACGCCCTTCATCAGGGAGACGAGGACGGTGTCGGGGGCCAGCTTGGGGGCCCACTCGGCGAGGTTGGCGCGGAGGGTCTGCGAGGGCACGACGAGGACGGTGAAGTCGGCGCCGTGGGCGGCCTCGGCCGGGTCGGTGGTGGCCCTGACGTTCGCGGGGAGTTCGACACCCGGGAGGTAGTCGGGGTTGGTGCGGGTCGTGTTGACGGCTTCGACGAGCTCGGCGCGGCGGCCCCAGAGCGTCACGTCGCAGCCCGCGTCGGCGAGCACCATGCCGAAGGCGGTACCCCAGGACCCGGTTCCGAATACGGCTGCCTTGGTCACTTCATGCCCTCCCCGGCGGCCTTGCGCCGCTGCTCCAGTCGCGCCTTGCGGTGGTCGTACGGCTCGGTCGGCGCCTTCTCGCCCCGGACGTCCTCCAGAAGCGACGTGATCGCCGCCATGATGACCTCGGTCGCCTCTCGCAGCACCTCGGGCGTGGGCTCCAGGTCGTGGAAGCGGGAGAGGTCGACGGGCGGACCGGCCTGCACGATCAGCGTCTTGCGCGGGAACAGGCTGAGCTTGTTCTCCTTGGCGTACGGAGGCATCGCGAGGTTGGCGCCCCACTGGGCGACCGGGATGACCGGGGCCTTGGTGAGGAGCGCGACGCGGGCGGCGCCGGTCTTGCCCGCCATGGGCCACATCTCGGGGTCGCGGGTGAGGGTGCCCTCGGGGTAGAAGGCGACGCACTCGCCGCGCTCGATGGCCTCGACGGCGGCCCGGAAGGCGTCCAGGGCGTTGGTCGTCTCGCGGTAGACGGGGATCTGTCCGGTGCCGCGCAGCATGGTGCCGACGAACGAGCCCTTGAAGAGGGCGGCCTTGGCGAGAAAGCGCGGGACACGTCCGGTGTTGTACTGGAAATGCGCGTAGGACAGCGGGTCCAGATACGAGTTGTGATTGACGGCGGTGATGAATCCGCCGTCGGCCGGAATGTGTTCCGTTCCGCGCCAGTCCCGCTTGAACAGAACCACCAGTGGGGGTTTGGCGATGACCGCCGCCAGGCGGTACCAGAAGCCGATTCTGCGGCGGGACACTCGTGCACCTTCCTCTGGGACTGGCGTGCAGGGGGCCAAGTGTCGCCCCATGCTCCTGGTCTGTCGAGAACACCGTACGCCCCGGGATCGCGCGGGCGCCGGGCGCCGGGCTCTCCGGCCCGTCGGACGCGGGAGCGTGGTGTCGGGTCACAATGGGCCGCGATGAACATCGATCCGGACGACCGCTGGTCCCTGGTCGTGCCCCTGAAGCCCCTTGCTCGGGCGAAGAGCAGGCTCGCCGCGACCGCCGGGAACGGCTTGCGTCCACGGCTCGCGCTCGCGTTCGCGCAGGACACGGTGGCCGCGGCGCTGCAGTGCGGGCGGGTGCGGGATGTGGCGGTCGTCACGGATGATCAGGCTGCCGCGGCGGCACTGGCGGCGCTCGGGGCGCGGATCGTGCCCGACTCCCCGGCCGCCGGGCTCAACGCGGCGCTGGCGCACGGGGCGCAGGCGGTACGGGACGCCCGCCCCCACGCGCGCGTGGCGGCGCTGAACGCGGACCTCCCCGCGCTGCGGCCGGGGGAGCTCGCCCGGGTCCTGGAAGCGGCCCGTGAATTCCCCCGGACATTTCTCGCGGATGCCGCCGAAATAGGTACGACATTCCTCTCGGCGGGCCCGGGGGTGGAATTGGCGCCCGCTTTCGGAGGTGCTTCGCGGCTCAGGCATTTGTCGTCGGGGGCGGTGGAAATCAGACTGACCGGGGTGGATTCCGTACGCCGGGACGTGGACACCGGTGAGGATCTGGCGGCCGCACTGGCGTTGGGGATCGGCCCACGGACGGCCGCACGCTGGGATCGTGCGGCCGGCGATCGCGCGGCCGGATAGGCTGCGGCCCATGCAGGCGACCGCGTACACGTACGACCCCGAGACCCGCAGCGGCAGTGTGCTGCTCGACGACGGCACCCCGGTGGAGTTCGGGGCCGATGCCTTCGACGCGGGCGGGCTGCGGCTGCTGCGTCCGGGGCAGCGGGTGCGGATCGAGACGGAGCCCGGCGCGGCCGGCGCGGGGTTGCGGATCACACTGGTGACGCTGCAGACCCTCTGAGCGACCGGTCCGGCGCCACTGGGCCGGACAGGGTGCGCCGGTCGACGGCCTGACAGGGTGCGGGATGACGCCGCAGAGGGCGTGGGACCGCGGCCGAGCAGGGCGTGGGGCGCGGTCGGAGAACGTGTGGACGCGCCGCGGGCCGGGCTCCCCGAGGGGAGCCCGGCCCGGCGTGTGAGTGGCCCTCGACCCTTGTGCCGCTTACTCCTACTTCTTCGCGGCGGTCTTCTTGGCGGTGGTCTTGCGCGCCGTCGTCTTCTTGGCGGGCGCCTTCTTCGCCGTGGCCTTCTTCGCCGGCGCGGTCTTCTTGGCGGTGGTCTTCTTGGCCGCCGCGGTGGTGGTCTTCTTCGCCGGGGTCGCCTTCTTCGCCGCCGCCGTGGTCTTCTTGGCCGCCGCGGTGGTCTTCTTGACGGCGGTCTTCTTCGCCGCCGTGGTCTTCTTGACGGCGGTCTTCTTCGCCGGGGCGGCCTTCTTCGCGGCCGCCTTCTTGGCGGTGGTGGCCTTCTTGGCCGCCGCCTTCTTCACGGTCGCCGAGGCGCCGCCCATCAGGCTGCCCTTGGGCGCCTTCTTGACCGCGACCTCGCCACCCTTGGGGAGCTTCTTCGAGCCGCTGACCAGGTCCTTGAAGCCCTGACCCGCACGGAAGCGCGGAACCGAGGTCTTCTTGACCCGCACACGCTCACCCGTCTGCGGGTTGCGGGCGTACCGGGCCGGGCGGTCGACCTTCTCGAACGAGCCGAAGCCGGTGACCGACACCCGGTCTCCGGAGACCACGGCACGCACGATGGCGTCGAGCACGTGGTCGACGGCGTCGGCCGCCTGCTGGCGACCGCCCATCTTGTCGGCAATCGCTTCTACGAGCTGCGCCTTGTTCACGTCTTCCCCTTCGGAGACATTGCCAGAACGAAAGTGTTCAAGCTTTTTCGCACGTTAGGCATGTATATACCGCAAATCAAACACGAAACGGGCTAATCACCCTAGTGCCGCAACGCGGAAGTCCCGTTGCGGAGTTCCTGGTGTCAGTCGTCTTCAGGGAATCGGCCCTCGTCGAGGTCCTTCATCAACCGGTCGAGACGCGTTGCCGCGTCCGCGAGATCGTGCTTCGCCGCTGCCGTGACGACCAGCAGCTTCCGGGACAGCGCCATCCTTACGCCCTCCGGGACTTGCAGTGCGCGCACTTTTGTGTGCGCTTCCTTCAATCGGGCGGCGACTGCCTCGTAGAGCTCGAGTTGGCTGTCGCGTTCCATGCACCGATTGTGCCATCTAGGGCGAGTTGTCGCCCGACGGGGTCTCAACAAGCGACTGCGCCCCCCACCGGAGGGCGGGGGGCGCAGTCGTGGAAAAGCGCTGCTCAGGCCGTAATTGTACGGGGCTTGAAGGCCGGCCTCGACGCCTCGTAGGCGGCGATGTCGGCTTCGTTCTGAAGGGTGAGGCTGATGTCGTCGAGGCCGTTCAGGAGACGCCAGCGGGCGTTCTCGTCGAGCTCGAAGTCGGCGTCGATCCCTGCCGCCAGCACCTTGCGGCGCTCCAAGTCAACAGTGATTTCGGCCGTCGGGTCGGCCTCGGTCAGCTCCCAGAGGGCGTCCACGGTGGGCTGGTCGAGGACCACCGTCAGCAGACCGTTCTTCAGCGAGTTGCCGCGGAAGATGTCGGCGAAGCGGGAGGAGATGACGGTCTTGAAGCCGTAGTTCTGCAGCGCCCAGACGGCGTGCTCACGGGAGGAGCCGGTGCCGAAGTCGGGGCCGGCCACCAGGACCGTGGCGCCCTGCCGCTCGGGGCGGTTGAGCACGAACTCGGAGTCCTTGCGCCAGGCCTCGAACAGCCCGTCCTCGAAGCCGTCGCGGGTGACCTTCTTCAGCCAGTGCGCGGGGATGATCTGGTCGGTGTCGACGTTGCTGCGGCGCAGCGGGACGGCCCGGCCGGTGTGCGTGGTGAAAGCTTCCATGGTTCCTCAGACCCCCGCGGGCGTAGCGACGTCGGACAGATCGGCCGGGGAGGCCAGGTGGCCCAGTACGGCGGTGGCGGCGGCGACCTGGGGCGAGACCAGGTGGGTACGGCCGCCCTTGCCCTGCCGGCCCTCGAAGTTGCGGTTGGAGGTGGACGCGGAGCGCTCACCGGGCGCCAGTTGGTCGGGGTTCATGCCCAGACACATCGAGCAGCCCGCGTGCCGCCATTCGGCGCCGGACTCCTTGAAGACCTTGTCCAGGCCCTCCTCGACGGCCTGCAGGGCGACGCGCACCGAGCCGGGGACGACCAGCATCCGGACGCCGTCGGCGACCTTGCGGCCCTCCAGGAGGGCGGCGGCGTTGCGCAGGTCCTCGATGCGGCCGTTGGTGCAGGAGCCTACGAAGACGGTGTCGACCCTGATGTCGCGCAGCGGCTGTCCGGCGGTCAACCCCATGTACTCCAGGGCCTTTTCGGCGGCCAGGCGCTCCGAAGCGTCTTCGTACGAAGCCGGGTCGGGGACGTTCGCCGAAAGCGGCGCGCCCTGGCCGGGGTTGGTGCCCCACGTGACGAACGGCGCCAGAGAGGCGGCGTCGATGACCACCTCGGCGTCGAAGACCGCGTCCTCGTCGGACTTCAGGGTCTTCCAGTACGCGACGGCGGCGTCCCAGTCCTCGCCCTCGGGGGCGTGGGCGCGGCCCTTCAGGTACGCGAAGGTGGTCTCGTCCGGGGCGATCATGCCCGCGCGGGCGCCGGCCTCGATCGACATGTTGCAGATGGTCATCCGGGCCTCCATCGAGAGCTTCTCGATGGCGGAGCCGCGGTACTCCAGGACGTAGCCCTGGCCGCCGCCGGTGCCGATCTTGGCGATGATCGCCAGGATCAGGTCCTTGGCGGTGACGTCCTCGGGCAGCTCGCCGTCGATCGTGATCGCCATGGTCTTGGGGCGGGCCAGCGGCAGCGTCTGGGTGGCCAGGACGTGCTCGACCTGGCTGGTGCCGATGCCGAACGCCAGGGCGCCGAAGGCGCCGTGCGTGGAGGTGTGGGAGTCGCCGCAGACCACGGTGGTGCCGGGCTGGGTCAGGCCCAGCTGCGGGCCCACGACGTGGACGACGCCCTGCTCGACGTCGCCCAGCGGGTGCAGCCGTACGCCGAACTCGGCGCAGTTCTTCCGCAGCGTCTCCAACTGGGCGCGGGAGACCGGGTCGGCGATCGGCTTGTCGATGTCGAGGGTCGGGGTGTTGTGGTCCTCGGTGGCGATGGTGAGGTCGAGGCGCCGCACCTGCCGGCCGTTCTGACGCAGGCCGTCGAACGCCTGGGGGCTGGTCACCTCGTGCAGCAGGTGCAGATCGATGAAGAGGAGGTCGGGCTCGCCCTCGGCGCGCCGGACGACGTGGTCGTCCCAGACCTTCTCCGCGAGTGTCCTACCCATCGCTTTCCCTCCGGCCGACGTCTGCGTCGGCACAACTAGAGACCCGTTTCGCGAGCCGTTGTGCGGCCGCCTCACCAGGGTCGCAAGATCCCTGGAAAATTGAACTTGCGTTTCACAGAGTGAGACGTGAATATCGTTGCATGGACAACTCTAGCGGCGTGGGTGTTCTCGACAAGGCAGCCCTTGTCCTGAGCGCCCTGGAGTCCGGTCCGGCCACCCTCGCAGGTCTGGTCGCGGCGACGGGACTCGCAAGACCCACGGCACATCGCCTCGCCGTGGCACTGGAACACCACCGGATGGTGGCGCGCGACATGCAGGGCCGGTTCATCCTCGGACCGCGCCTGGCGGAGCTCGCCGCCGCGGCCGGTGAGGACCGCCTGCTCGCCACGGCGGGCCCGGTACTGACGCATCTGCGCGATGTCACCGGCGAGAGCGCCCAGCTCTACCGGCGCCAGGGTGACATGCGCATCTGCGTGGCGGCGGCCGAGCGGCTGTCCGGCCTTCGGGACACGGTGCCGGTCGGCTCCACGCTGACGATGAAGGCGGGCTCCTCGGCGCAGATCCTGATGGCCTGGGAGGAGCCCGAGCGGCTCCACCGCGGCCTTCAGGGTGCCCGCTTCACGGCGACGGCCCTCTCGGGCGTACGGCGCCGCGGGTGGGCCCAGTCGATCGGCGAGCGGGAGCCGGGCGTCGCGTCCGTCTCCGCACCCGTACGCGGCCCCTCGAACCGCGTGGTGGCCGCCGTGTCGGTCTCCGGGCCGATCGAGCGCCTGACGCGCCACCCTGGCCGTATGCACGCCCAGGCGGTCATCGACGCCGCCGCCCGCCTCTCCGAGGCGCTCCGCCGCAACGGCTGACGCGCTTCACCCCTCCTGCCCCTACGACCGGCCCACCGCTTCAACGCCGCAGCGGTGGGCCGGAGTTGTGCGCTCACGTCCGAGACGACGAAGAAGCCCTCCCCCGAAGGGAAGGGCTTCTTCGCTTGGTACCCCCGACCGGATTCGAACCGGCGCTACCGCCTTGAGAGGGCGGCGTGCTAGGCCGCTACACAACGGGGGCAAGATCTTTAAACCACGCGACGGAATCGCATGATTTTACTACGCTGGCCTACCAGGACTCGAACCTAGACTAACTGAACCAGAATCAGTCGTGCTGCCAATTACACCATAGGCCACTGGTGGTTGAGACCAGTTGGTACCCCCGACCGGATTCGAACCGGCGCTACCGCCTTGAGAGGGCGGCGTGCTAGGCCGCTACACAACGGGGGCCCTAGCGATCCTGCATCGGGTTCACCGGGTGCGACCCAGGTGATCCCGCGGGAAGGATCTGTACCCCCGACCGGATTCGAACCGGCGCTACTGCCTTGAGAGGGCAGCGTGCTAGGCCGCTACACAACGGGGGCTTTGCGGATCAGATCCGCGGATGCAGATGAGCTCTGCGAGCTGGCCTACCAGGACTCGAACCTAGACTAACTGAACCAGAATCAGTCGTGCTGCCAATTACACCATAGGCCACCAAAACTCGATCCCCGCCATGGGGGATCTTGTTCGGGTTGCGCTTCGTGGGTTTCTGCCTTTCGGCTTGCTCCCCTCGGCGCAGGAAGAACATTACCCGAAGGTGTCCGGCGCTCCAAAACGGGTATCCCCGCGCAGCAGTCCGGGGAGCTGGTGGAGGTCGGTGATCCGGGTCAGCTCGGGCCGTCCGCCGGTCCCGGCCCGGTCCAGCCAGATGCCCCGCAGGCCCGCCCCGTCCGCGCCCAGGGCGTCGATGTCCGGCTGGTCGCCGACGTACGCCACCTCCTCCGGGGCCAGCTGGAGGGCGGCGCAGGCGGCGTGGAAGGCCTCCGCGGCCGGCTTGGCGACCCCGAGCTCCGCGGCGCAGACGACGGCCTCGAAGCGGTCCCGTACGCCCAGCACCCGCAGCTTGCGGTCCTGGTTGTGGATCGAGGCGTTCGACAGGACGGCGTGACGGTAGTCACCCGCGAGCAGGTCGAGCACGGGGACGGCGTCGGGAAAGAGCTCCCAGGCCGCCTCGTAGTGCGCGAGATACCGCTCGAACCAGGCGTCGGCCTCCGCGGCGACCAGGCCGGGCACCGAGAGGAACGCCCGCACCCGCTCGCGCCGCTGCTCGTGGAAGTCCACGCCACCGGCCTCGAAGCGCCGCCAGTGGACGACCGTGATCTCATGCCAACGACGGAGGGCCTGGTCGACGGAGTCGAATCCGTCCACCAGGCCCTCGGCCGCGAGGTGGTCGCGCATGCCGGCCAGGTCGGCACGCGAGTAGTCGAAGATCGTGTCGTCCACGTCCCAGAGGACCGCACGGATGGCCATGGCTCGACCGTACTCCCCCCGCCCGTTCGGACGTGGTCGATCAGTCCTCGTCCTCGGTGCCGGGGAAGGCTCCGCCGGCGAGAGGTCGCAGAGGCAGCCGGCCCCGGCGTCCACGCCGTGGCCGACGACGTGGGGGAGGGGGGAGGGGGGGGTAGGGGTATCCACCCACCCCACCACCCTCACCGGCGCCCCCCCCCCCCACCTCCCCTCGGGACGTGCGCGAAGGGCTCAGCCCGCGAGCTTCGCCAGCGCCGCGTCGATGCGGGTGAGGGTCTTCTCCTTGCCCAGGATCTCCAGGGACTCGAAGAGCGGCAGGCCCACGGTGCGGCCCGTGACCGCGACGCGGACCGGGGCCTGGGCCTTGCCGAGCTTCAGGCCGTGCTCCTCGCCGGCGGCGAGGACGGCGTTCTTGAGCGACTCGGGGTCGCTCCAGTCGGCCGTCTCCAGCTTGGCGCGGGCGGTGGTCAGGAGGGCCGCCGGCTCGCCCTTCATGGCCTTGTCCCACGAGGGCTGGTCGAAGACCGGCTCGGGCAGGAAGAGGAAGTCCACGTTGGCCGTGATGTCGGACAGGACCGTGAGGCGGGTCTGGGCGTGCGGGGCGATGGCCTCCCAGGCGGCGCGGTCGAAGTCCTCGGGCGCCCAGTTGGCGTGCGGCGCCGTCAGCCAGGGCTCGCAGGCCGCGGCGAAGGCCTTCACGTCCAGCATGCGGATGTGGTCCGCGTTGATCGACTCGGCCTTCTTCAGGTCGAAGCGCGCAGGGTTGGCGTTCACGTCGGCGATGTCGAACTTCTCGATCATCTGCTCGATGGTGAAGATGTCCTGGTCCGCCGAGAACGACCAGCCCAGGAGGGAGAGGTAGTTCAGGAGGCCCTCGGGGAGGAAGCCGCGCTCCCGGTAGAGGTTGAGGGAGGCCTGCGGGTCGCGCTTGGAGAGCTTCTTGTTGCCCTCGCCCATCACGTACGGCAGGTGGCCGAAGGCGGGGATCTCCTTGGCGACGCCCAGCTCGATCAGCGCCTTGTAGAGCGCGATCTGGCGCGGGGTGGAGGAGAGCAGGTCCTCGCCGCGCAGGACGTGGGTGATCTCCATCAGCGCGTCGTCGACCGGGTTGACCAGGGTGTACAGCGGCGCACCGTTGGCGCGCACGATTCCGTAGTCCGGGACGTTGTCCGGGGTGAAGGTCAGCTCGCCGCGGACCAGGTCGGTGAAGGTGATCGGCTCGTCGGGCATCTTGAAGCGGACGATCGACTCGCGGCCCTCGGCGCGGTAGCGCTCGATGCGCTCGGCGCTCAGGTTGCGGCACGTGCCGTCGTAGCCGGAGGGCTTGCCGGCCAGCCGGGCGGCGTCACGACGGGCCTCCAGCTCCACGGCGGTGCAGAAGCAGTGGTACGCGCGTCCGGCGTCGAGCAGCCGCTGGGCGACGTCCTGGTAGATGTCCATCCGCTGCGACTGGCGGTACGGCTCGTGGGGGCCGCCGACCTCCGGGCCCTCGTCCCAGTCGAGACCGAGCCAGCGCATCGAGTCGAGCAGCTGGGCGTACGACTCCTCGGAGTCGCGCGCCGCGTCGGTGTCCTCGATGCGGAAGACCATGGTGCCCTCGTTGTGCCGGGCGAAGGCCCAGTTGAAGAGGGCGGTGCGGACCAGACCCACGTGGGGGTTGCCGGTCGGCGAGGGACAGAAACGTACGCGGATCGCGTTAGCCACGCTTGATCACCTTGTTGGTGAGAGTGCCGATGCCTTCGATGGTGACGGCGACCTCGTCGCCGACGTTGAGGGGGCCGACCCCGGCCGGAGTGCCGGTGAGGATGACGTCGCCCGGGAGCAGCGTCATGGCCTCGGTGATGTGGACGACCAGGTCCTCGATGGAGCGGACCATGTCACTCGTACGACCGAGCTGGCGCTGTTCGCCGTTGACCGTGGCCTGGATGGTGAGGTCGCTCGGGTCGAGGTCCGTCTCGACCCAGGGGCCCAGCGGGCAGCTGGTGTCGAAGCCCTTGGCCCGGGCCCACTGCTTCTCGCGCTGCTGCGCGTCGCGCGCGGTGACGTCGTTGGCGCAGGTGTAGCCGAAGACGACGTCCTTGACCCGCTCGCGCGGAACCTCGCGGCACATGCGGCCGATGACCACGGCCAGTTCGGCCTCGTGGTGCAGTTCGTTCGAGAAGGAGGGGTACTCGATGGCGTCGCCGGAGCCGATCACGGAGGTGGTCGGCTTGAAGAAGGCGACGGGGACCTCCGGGACCTCGTTGCCGAGTTCGGCGGCGTGCTCCGCGTAGTTGCGGCCGATGGCCACGACCTTGTTGGGGAGCACGGGCGGCAGGAGCCGTACCTTGCTGAGCGGTACCTTCGTGCCGCTCAGTTCGAAGTCGGTGTACGGGATGCCCTTGATGATGTCGAGGACGAGGCCGCCGGACTCGACGGTTCCCTCGCCCTCGACCGCGCCGAAGGCGACATTGCCGTCGATGGAGAATCTGGCGATGCGCACGAGTGCTGTCGCCCCTCACTTGGTACTGGCTGGAGTCTGACGCTCCAGGCTAACGCGGCAAGGGGCGGGGCGAGTGAGCCGCTGAGGCGCGCGGCCGTCGGAAGGGAGAACGCGCGCAGGCGGCGAGGAACGAGCCGGTGAGCACGATCGACCGTCGACGACCGCCTCGGAGGCGAGCCGCCCGGCAGGGGGCCGCGCCCTCCGCCGGCCTACTGCGCGGGGAGCGCGGCCTCGGGAGCGTTCATGAGGACGGTGCGGCGGGGGTTGGCCGTCTGGGTGGGGAGCTCGACCGTGTGCTCCGGCTGCGCGCCCCGTCCGAGCTGCTCGGCGTCGTCGAGGTGGGCGAGCGTGGTGCGGCGGGGGTTGGCCGTGGAGCGGAGCAGCATCGTCGTCTTCATCGTCATCGCGGAAGGCCTCTACAGAACGGGGGGTCGTGTAAAGCGTCAGGCTAAACGCGCGATTCCCTTCGAATGCATGGGGGAGACATCGGCCTACGTGTGAGTTTGCTCACCACTGCCGGGATGATCCAGACATTACGGACCGCGTCCCGAGGTCAAACAACCGGACATTTCCCTACTGAATGCTTCATTCCGCTCCTGATCATGGCGACTGGGACACACGGACTCCATGAGCCTTTGGGGGTAATAAATCCGATTCATCCATGATCATCTTCTACGTGGGGTGACATGATGCGCACGGGTTGTCATGCCGACCGGTGGCCGACACGCGGCCCTTGTTGGAGATCCGGCACTGTGCTGGAATTCCACGCACCGCCGCGGGTTTCAAGCCGGCGCGCAGGGTGGCGCGACGCAGCGCCGGGTGAGCGGCGGGGAAGGGGGAACTGCGCCGGTCACGACGACCACCACTGGGGCGCATTCGCGTCCCGAGACGCCGACACCGTCCGAATCCGTTCACGCGGAAGGACGCCTGGTCCAGAGGTTGCGACGCTAGTGCAGGGACGATTCAAGAGGGATGGCAGCAACGCTGCCGCGGAGCAGGAGCCTCGCGCCGGGACCGACCGCGGTTCCTCGGCCCAGCACGCCCAGAACCCCGGTCAGGGTGCGTCAGGCGGTGACGGCTCGACGGCCGCCGCCCCCGAGTCCGCAGCCCCGGCCGCCAAGAAGCCCAGGAGCGAGAACGAGGTCGGGCCTCGAATAGCCCTCCGCAACTGGCGCATCTCGACGCGTCTGGTCGCCCTGCTGACCCTCCCCGTGGTCGCGGCCACCAGCCTCGGCGGCATCCGTATCAGCGAGTCGCTCCAGGACATGGAGCAGCTCGACCACATGCAGCTGCTCACGAAGCTGACCGAAGAGGCGACCGACCTCGCCAAGGCCCTCCAGGCCGAGCGTGACCTGTCCGCAGGCCCGCTGGCCAACGGCAAGTCGGCCAGCGACTACCAGGTCGCCAACCCTCGGAAGAACACCGACCGGGCCCAGAAGGCGTTCATGGACGCCACCTCGGAGATCCCGGCCACCGAGGGCGACGAGGCGCTGCAGAGCATCCGCCAGAACGTCAGCCAGATCGCGTCCCAGGTCGTCCAGATCGGCGGCATCCGCCAGGAGGCGTACAAGACCGGCGTCGCGCGCTCGGTGACGGTCGAGGCGTACAGCCGGCTCATCCGCTCGCTGCTCAGCCTCTCCCAGGACATGGCGCAGGCGACCAGCAACCCCGAGATGATCAAGCGGACCCGGGCCCTCGCGGCCTTCTCGTCCGCCAAGGAGTACGCCTCCGTCCAGCAGGCGATCATCGCGTCCGCGCTCCCCGCGAACGACAGCCGGATCGGCAAGCTGGAGCCCGGTGACCGTCTGTACGGCTACGCCGCCCAGCAGGGCGAGAAGGTGGAACTCAAGCAGTTCCAGACCATCTTCGAGTCGGCCGGCGGCGACGCCGACGGGCTGACCAGCTCGCTGAGCACCGGCAACCCGTCCATCGACGCCGCCGACAAGTACGCGGACCGGGTGCTGAGCAACGACTCCGGGCTGGCCGGCCGCGCCCCGCGCGGTTACCTCAACTTCACGGACGAGTACGGCACCAAGATCACGGCCATGAACAAGATCGAGGCCGACCTCCTCGACAAGATGGAGACCAAGGCCCGTGAGCTGCGTGCGGAGTCGCAGCGCGAAGCGATCATCAACGGTGCCCTGATCCTGCTCGTCCTCGGCGTCTCCCTCATCGGCGCCTTCGTCGTGGCCCGGTCCATGATCCGGTCGCTGCGGCGACTGCAGGACACCGCCACGAAGGTCGCCCAGGACCGTCTGCCCGAGCTCGTCAAGCAGCTCTCCGAGACCGACCCGCAGGACGTCGACACCTCGGTCGAGTCCGTCGGTGTGCACTCCCGGGACGAGATCGGCCAGGTGGCCGCGGCCTTCGACGACGTGCACCGCGAGGCGGTCCGCCTCGCCGCCGAGCAGGCCCTCCTCCGGGGCAACGTCAACGCGATGTTCACCAACCTCTCGCGCCGCTCCCAGGGTCTTATCCAGCGTCAGCTCTCGCTCATCTCCGAGCTGGAGTCCCGCGAGGCCGACCCGGACCAGCTCTCCTCGCTCTTCAAGCTCGACCACCTCGCCACCCGCATGCGGCGTAACGGTGAGAACCTCCTCGTCCTCGCCGGTGAGGAGCCGGGCCGCCGGTGGACCCGTCCGGTCCCGCTGGTCGACGTGCTCCGTGCCGCCGCCTCCGAGGTGGAGCAGTACGAGCGCATCGAACTGGCCGCCGTCCCCGCGACCGAGGTCGCCGGCCGCGTCGTCAACGACCTCGTGCACCTCCTCGCCGAGCTGCTGGAGAACGCCACCTCGTTCTCCTCGCCGCAGACGAAGGTCCGCGTCACCGGTCACGCGCTGCCCGACGGCCGGGTGCTCGTCGAGATCCACGACACCGGCATCGGCCTCTCCCCCGAGGACCTCGCCGCGATCAACGAGCGGCTCGCCTCGCCGCCGACCGTGGACGTCTCCGTCTCCCGCCGCATGGGTCTGTTCGTGGTCGGCCGCCTGTCCCTGCGACACGGCATCCGCATCCAGCTCCGCCCGTCGGACTCCGGCGGCACCACCGCGCTCGTCATGCTCCCGGTCGACGTCGCCCACGGCGGCAAGAAGCCGGCGCCCAAGCCGGGTGCCGGCGGCCAGGGGGCGATGCCCCAGGGTCCGTCCGCTCCCGGTGGCCGTCTGACCGGCGGTCCCGGCGCGGCCGGTGGCGCCGGTACGGGTGCCCGTCCGGGCCTCGGCGGGCCGCCGTCGGCGTCGTCCGCCGGCCGGCTCGGCGCCGGTGCGGCCCCCCGTGGTCAGGTCGGCGCCGGAAGCGGTCCGCGGGCCGCGCTGCCGGGTCGTGACGGCGCTCCGCAGGGCCAGGCACCGCAGCAGCAGTCGCAGCAACAGGGCCAGCCGACGGCGCAGATGCCGCAGGTCCCCGCGGAGCCGCAGCGGCCGGGCCTCGGCGCCGGTGGCTTCGGGGGCGCGCAGAGCGCCATCCCGTCCCGTACGGACGTCTGGGGCGGACAGCCCGACCAGGGCCAGGGCAACCAGGGCCAGGGTCAGCAGGCCCAGGGCCAGCAGCAGGGCCAGGGCGGTTTCTCGCGTGGCGAGCTGCCCGGAGGCAACCCGCAGCAGCAGCGTCCGCAGTCCGCGAGCTGGGGCAACGACCAGCAGCAGCCGGTCCGCCGCCCGCAGCAGGACATGTCGCCGCTGGACGCACCGCGCGGTCACGAGGAGCCGGAGAACACGGGCCAGTACGCCCGTCCGTCGGCACCGCAGGGACCGGGCTCCACGGGTCAGTTCCCGCGCCCCGACCTCGGCCGGCAGCAGCAGGCCCCGCAGGGCTACCAGGCCGGACCGCAGGAGGCGGCGTCCACCGCCCAGTTCCCGCGCCCGGACTTCGGTCAGCAGCAGGCCCCCCAGCAGCAGGCCCCGCAGGGCTACCAGCAGCAGGCTCCCCAGGCTCCGGCCCCGCGCCAGCGCGGCGGCGGCGACTACGGTGCGCCCCGCCCGGCCGGAAACCTGCCGCAGCAGCCGCAGCAGCCCCAGCTTCAGCAGCCCCGCCAGCCCGAGGCCCTGCCTCCGGCCGGCTCCTCCGCCGACGCTCGTACCCCTCTGTACGACACGCTGGAGACGAACTGGTTCCACCAGAGCCAGGCCGGCGGCCAGCAGCAGGACGGCCAGGGTCAGGGCAGCCAGGAGCAGCAGCACGCCAACGGCATGCCCTCGGACGGCCGACAGGCGCCGCAGGGCCCGCCCGCTCCCCCGGCTCAGCGGCGCCCCGCCGCTCCGGCCGACGGCAACGCCGGTCAGCAGCAGGGCGGTCCCGCCTCCTGGCGGACCTCGCCCAACGACGAGCTGGTGCGCCAGGCCGAGCGGGTCCGCAAGCCCGCGGCCGGTGGCATCACCACCTCCGGGCTGCCGAAGCGCGTACCGCGCGCCAACCTCGTACCCGGGACCGCGCAGGAACAGGCCCACACGGCCGGCCCGCAGGTCTCGCGTGCACCCGATGACGTCCGCGGCCGGCTCACCAATCTGCGCCGCGGCATCCAGCAGGGCCGCCAGGCGGGCAACTCCACGACCGGCAGTTTCCACGTCGGCCCCACCACCCAGCAGGAGCACTAGTTGAGCGCGATGAGCCAGGCTGCGCAGAATCTGAACTGGTTGATCACCAACTTCGTGGACAACACCCCAGGGGTGTCCCACACGGTGGTGGTCTCCGCCGACGGTCTGCTCCTTGCCATGTCGGAAGGCTTCCCCCGGGACCGCGCCGACCAGCTGGCGGCGGTCGCCTCGGGACTGACCTCGCTGACCGCGGGCGCGTCCCGCATCTTCGAGGGCGGTCCCGTCTCCCAGACGGTCGTGGAGATGGAGCGCGGCTTCCTCTTCCTGATGTCCGTCTCCGACGGTTCCTCGCTGGCCGTGCTGGCGCACCCCGAGTGCGACATCGGCCTCGTGGGCTACGAGATGACGCTGCTGGTCGACCGGGCCGGCAGTGTCCTCACCCCGGACCTCCGTGCCGAGCTCCAGGGGAGCCTGCTGTACTAGACATGTTTCGGCACATGTATCGACAGGGCGGCACGCCCCTCCGTGCCGCCCTGGGCATCAAGAAACCGTCCGGCCGCCCCACCCGGCCCCCCACCGGCCCCATCGAACGGCATGATCTCGTGCCGTCACGCCCGGAGGATTCATGACCCCGCCCCCCGCCTCTCACGATCCGTACGGCGGCTCGCTCGACGAGTCGTACGGACATGAGGGCGACCAGCCGCTGGTCCGGCCCTATGCGATGACCGGCGGCCGGACCCGGCCGCGGTACCAACTCGCCATAGAGGCCCTGGTCAGCACCACGGCCGACCCGGCGCACCTCGCCACCCTGCTCCCCGAGCACCAGCGCATCTGCCACCTCTGCCGTGAGGTCAAGTCGGTGGCGGAGGTCTCGGCGCTCCTGTCGATGCCGCTCGGCGTTGCCCGGATCCTCGTCGCCGACCTGGCCGAGGCGGGCATGGTGGCCATCCACCAGCCGGGCAACGGAGAGGCCGGCGGCACGCCGGACGTGACACTGCTCGAAAGGGTGCTCAGTGGACTTCGGAAGATCTAGCGGCGACCCCGGTCCCCAGGCCCGGTCGACCACCAGCGCGAAGATCGTGGTGGCGGGCGGCTTCGGCGTGGGCAAGACCACGTTCGTCGGCGCCGTCTCGGAGATCAACCCGCTGCGTACCGAGGCCGTGATGACGTCTGCGTCCGCGGGCATCGACGACCTCACGCACACCGGCGACAAGACGACGACGACTGTCGCGATGGACTTCGGCCGTATCACCCTGGACCAGGACCTGATCCTGTACCTCTTCGGTACGCCCGGTCAGGACCGCTTCTGGTTCATGTGGGACGACCTGGTCCGCGGCGCCATCGGCGCCGTCGTACTCGTCGACACCCGCCGTCTCGCCGACTGCTTCCCCGCGGTCGACTACTTCGAGAACAGCGGCCTGCCGTTCGTCGTCGCGCTGAACGGATTCGAGGGGCATCAGCCGTACACGCCGGAGGAGGTCCGCGAGGCCCTCCAGATCGGCCCCGGCACCCCGATCATCACCACCGACGCCCGCCACCGTGCCGACGCCAAGAGCGCGTTGATCACGCTCGTGGAGCACGCGTTGATGGCACGACTCAAGTAGGAGAACGCGTACGGAAGTTGTCGTACGTCATTTGAGGGGGCGGCCTGTGTCCTTTGCCACGGTCCGCCCTCGCGTTCATAACGTTTCGACAGAGAATTGCGCCGCGGCGGACACCCGACGCATCCGATCGGTACCACTGCGCTCACATGAGCCCCGCCATTTGGCGGGGCTCGTTCTTTATGCCCGTTTTATCTGGGGCTTGAGGAGACGAAAACCGAAGCTCGGGAACGTTTGGAGGGGACCCCCTTCACGTGCTGCAATTCATGAACTCCCGAGTAGTACGGCCCTGAACGAAACACCGGCACAACGTAGGTGCCGACGCCGAGAGGTTGTTGGTCGAGTGAGGCGAAGCAAGGAAAGCTCCGCGGAGCAGCAGGCGCGAGGCAACTTCACGCCGCCGGCGCGCACGGTGGCGCCGCCCGCTGAGGTGCCCGCGACGCCTGTTGCCACCAGCGGCAAGGGGAGCTCCAGCAAGCTGTCCCCCCGCAACTGGCGCGTACCGACCAGGCTGAACGCGATCCTGCTCGTACCCGTGCTGGTCGGCCTCGTCATGGGCGGCTTCCAGGTGAACGGGGCGATCAACACCTGGCAGGAGGCGCAGAACGCCGAGAAGACGGCGCTCATCGTGCGCGCCGCCTCGGAGTACAGCCAGGCGCTGCTCAACGAGCGTGACCTGACCGCCGCTCCCCTGCTGACCGCGAAGTCCGCCGAGGACCGCAAGAGCGACGAGGTGACGCAGGCGTACGCCGCCACCGACGCCGCGAAGGTGAAGTTCGACGAGGCCGTCAAGGACATGCCGGAGGGCCAGGGCCTCGAGCGCCGCCTGCGGCTGTTCCAGGACGAGATACCCAAGCTGGAGAAGCTCCGCCAGGCCGCGTACACGCGGGCCCTGGACCCGGTGAACACCCAGCTCGGGTACACCGGCGTCCAGCACTACCTGATGGAGTTCTCCAACGAGCTCGGGCTCGGCACCGGCAACGTCACCGCCTACGGCCGTACGCTCTACGCCGTCCAGCTCGCCAAGGGCGCCGCGTCGCTCCAGCGCTCGATCGGCACCCAGCTCCTGGTCCGCCCCAGCCAGAAGGGCGACGTCTTCGCCCAGCAGTCGGTGGCGTTCAACTCGTACAACTACCTGGAGCAGATCGCCCTCGGCGAGTACAACTCCGGAGGTACCCAGGAGGACGTCGACCGCCTCAAGGAGGTCATGGCCGGCCAGGCCGCCGAGGGCGCCAAGAAGATGGAGGCGGCGGGCATCACGCTGCCCAAGGGCCCCGACGGCTCCGTCTTCACCGGCATGGCCAAGGAGATCGGTTCCGCCAAGGACGCCGACGCGATCGAGGACCTCCAGAAGAAGGGCATCACGCCCGAGACCTGGATGGCGGTCGCCACCGGCAAGTTCGACGGCTACACCGAGGTCGAGAAGGAGCTCGTCGACAAGGCCGTGACCGAGGCCGCCGACATCTCCTCCGACGCCCAGACCGACGCCTTCGTCACCGGTGGCATCGTGGTCATCGCGCTCCTGGCCGCCTTCATCCTCGCCGGGATGATGGCCCGCCAGATGAGCCGCTCGATGCGCGAGCTGCGCACCGCCGCCTTCGCCATCGCCGAGCAGCGCCTGCCGATGCTCGTCGACCAGCTCTCCCGGACCGAGCCGGGCCGCGTGGACACCCGGGTCCAGCCGATCCCGATCGACTCCCAGGACGAGATCGGCGAGGTCGCCCGCGCCTTCGACCAGGTCCACCGGGAGGCCGTCCGGCTCGCCGCCGAGCAGGCCATGCTGCGGGGCAACGTCAACGCGATCTTCACCAACCTCTCGCGCCGCAACCAGTCGCTGATCGAGGGCCAGCTGACCCTCATCACCGACCTGGAGAACAACGAGGCCGACCCGGACCAGCTGGAGAACCTCTTCCGGCTGGACCACCTGGCCACCCGTATGCGCCGCAACGGCGAGAACCTCCTGGTCCTCGCCGGCGAGGAGCCGGGCCGCCGCTGGGACCAGCCGGTGCCGCTGGTCGACGTGATGCGCGCCGCCTCCTCCGAGGTGGAGCAGTACGAGCGCATCGAGCTGGCCGGTGTCCCCGAGGCGGAGATCCACGGCCAGGCCGTGACCGACCTCGTGCACCTGCTCGCCGAGCTCCTGGAGAACGCCACCACGTTCTCCTCCCCGCAGACCAAGGTCCGCGTCACCGCGACCCGACTGCCCGACGGCCGGGTGATGGTCGAGATCCACGACAAGGGCATCGGCCTCACCGCCGAGGACTTCGCGGACATCAACCACAAGCTGGCCAACCCGCCGACCGTGGACGCCGCCGTCTCGCAGCGCATGGGCCTCTTCGTGGTCGGCCGGCTGGCCGACCGGCACGGCATCCGTGTCCAGCTCCGCCCCTCGGGCGAGCAGGCCGGTACGACCTCGCTCGTCATGCTGCCCGACGCGATCACCCATGGTGGTGGTGGCGAGCAGCTCCCCGAGAGCGACTTCACGGTCTCGCAGATCATCCCGCAACAGCAGCAGCACGCCTTCGAGCCGGCGCAGCCGCAGATGCGGACGGCGGCGGAGCTGGGCTTCGACGACTCCCGCTACGAGCAGCAGGCGGACGACCGCCAGCTCGACCCGGTGAACCGTTCGCTGATGCGCGAGGAGCGCAGGGCGGCTCTGGAGTCGCAGGCGCAGGGCGGCGAGCGTCCGCTGTTCCCCGACGAGATCGACGGCTCGCAGCAGGGCTACGTCCAGCACGAGCGCGAGCAGGAGTACGCGCAGGACCAGCAGTACGGGCAGGAGTACGCCGCGGAGTACGGGCAGCCGCAGGCCGCCCAACACGACGGCTACGCCTACCAGGAGCAGGGCTACGACGGCTATGCGCAGCCCGCTGGCGGCTACTCCGAGCAGTCCTATGCGGAATCCGGCTATCCGGACCAGGACAACGGCCAGGTCGCGTACGGCAACGGATACGAGCCCCAGGCGCAGCAGGGCGAGTGGCAGGATCAGGGCGCATACCCGGGCGGCTACGAACAGGCGTACGGAACGGAATCGGAATCTGCCCCCGGCGCTCCCGAAGCGGCTCCTGAGCGCGTAGGCTTCGACCGTCCGGGTTCGACTCCGAACCCCACCCCGGATGCCGGCCACGCGCTGACCGACGCCGGTCTGCCGCGTCGTGGCAGCAGCGCTCCGCAGGGCTCTCAGCCCTCGCAGGGGCCTCTGCCGACGCGGACGGCCCAGCAGTCGGCCCAGCGACCGGCGCCGGCGCAGCAGAACCAAGCCGAAGGCACCGAAGAGTGGCGCTCGACGAACGACGAGCGCTGGCAGCGGGCCGAGAAGCTCCGCGACCCGAAGGCGGGCGGGGTCACCTCCTCCGGTCTTCCGAAGCGGGTCCCGAAGGCCAATCTGGTCGAGGGCACGGCGGAGCAGACCCCGCAGGGCGGCCCCCAGGTCTCCCGCGCTCCTGAGGACGTGCGGGGCAGGTTGAGCAACCTGCGCCGTGGTGTGCAGCAGGGTCGCACCGCGGGAACGGACACGAACGGATCGGGCCTCGGCCCGGGCAGTACCTACAACCAGGAGCGTTAGTGTGAGCATGAGCCAGGCGGCGCAGAATCTGAACTGGTTGATCACCAACTTCGTGGACAACACCCCCGGGGTGTCCCACACGGTGGTGGTCTCCGCCGACGGACTCCTGCTGGCGATGTCCGAGGGTTTCCCCCGGGACCGAGCCGACCAGCTGGCGGCCGTCGCCTCCGGACTGACCTCGCTGACCGCGGGCGCGTCCCGCATCTTCGAGGGCGGTGCGGTCAACCAGACCGTCGTGGAGATGGAGCGCGGCTTCCTCTTCATCATGTCGATCTCGGACGGCTCCTCGCTGGCCGTGCTCGCGCACCCGGAGGCCGACATCGGTCTCGTGGGCTACGAGATGGCTCTGCTCGTCGACCGCGCGGGCAGTGTTCTGACACCTGACCTCCGGGCGGAACTTCAGGGAAGTCTTCTCAACTAACAGACAGACAGTGCGTTTCACGCCACCGCACCGTAAGGTGCGGTGGCGCGGCTCCACAGGGACATGGACCGCGAGGCAGTCGGAGGAGGAGACGTGGGGACACCCCCGGGCGGACACCCGTACAACGGTTTTGACGCGCACGCGCAGGCGGAAGCCGCGCAGAACCGGTTCAACTTCCCCTCTGCCCCGAGCAGACAGGGCACGCAGCAGCCCTATCAGACCCCGCAGGCCCCGTCGGCGTCCGGAGGCGGCCCCGCCGCCCACCGGGGCGCGGGCGGTGCGGGCGGTTCGCGTGGCGCGGCGGGCAGGCAGGGCGGGAACCACAACCCGCTCGTGCGCCCCTACGCCATGACCGGCGGCCGGACCCGGCCGCGTTACCAGCTCGCCATCGAGGCGCTGGTCAGTACGACGGCCGATCCGTCACGGCTGCAGGGGCAGTTGCCCGAGCACCAGCGGATCTGCCAGCTGTGCTTCGAGATCAAGTCGGTGGCCGAGATCTCGGCGCTTCTCTCGATTCCCCTCGGCGTTGCCCGGATCCTCGTCGCCGACCTGGCCGAGGCCGGACTTGTCGCCATCCACCAGCCCGGCGGCGACGAGGCCGCCGGCGGTCAGCCAGACGTGACACTGCTCGAAAGGGTGCTCAGTGGACTTCGCAAGCTCTAGCGGCGGCGCGGCCCGTTCAACCACCAGCGCGAAGATCGTGGTGGCGGGCGGCTTCGGCGTGGGCAAGACCACGTTCGTCGGCGCCGTCTCGGAGATCAACCCGCTGCGTACCGAGGCCGTGATGACGTCTGCGTCCGCGGGCATCGACGACCTCACGCACACCGGCGACAAGACGACGACGACTGTCGCGATGGACTTCGGCCGTATCACCCTGGACCAGGACCTGATCCTGTACCTCTTCGGTACGCCCGGTCAGGACCGCTTCTGGTTCATGTGGGACGACCTGGTCCGCGGCGCCATCGGCGCCGTCGTACTCGTCGACACCCGCCGTCTCGCCGACTGCTTCCCCGCGGTCGACTACTTCGAGAACAGCGGCCTGCCGTTCGTGATCGCCCTGAACGGATTCGACGGTCACCAGCCGTACAACCCGGAGGAGGTCCGCGAGGCCCTCCAGATCGGCCCGGACACGCCGATCATCACCACCGACGCCCGCCACCGTGCCGACGCCAAGAGCGCGCTCATCACCCTGGTCGAGCACGCCCTGATGGCACGCCTGCGGTAGCCGTCCCCACGGCAGTACGGAGAAGGCCTCGCGCACCGTCCCGGTGCGGCGAGGCCTTCTCCGTCTCCGCGCCGCCCTATGACGGCCGCGGAGGGCTCCCGTACGGCAGCGCCCCACGGCGTGGCCGAGGCCCGGAGGCCTCCGTCCTCGGGGCATGGCGAAGGCCCCGTCTCCGGGTGGAGACGGGGCCTTCGGTGCGGCCGGGGTCAGCCCTGCCAGGAGTGGGAGGGGCGGAAGCCCGACTGGCGCTCCAGGCGGCGCCAGCCGGCCGTGGAGCGACCGTGGCGGGACGTCGAGGCGTCGTCGGCGGGCTGGGCCGCCGCGCGGGCCAGGAGGACCGCGGTGATGGCGGCCAGCTCCTCGGGGTCGGCGTGGCCCTTCTCGACTCGGAGAAGGTTGGCTGTGGCAGGCGTGGTCACGTCTGTGGCTCCTCTTACTGAGGCGGGTTGCCGTGCTTGCGGGACGGCAGGTCGGCGTGCTTGGTGCGGAGCATGGCGAGGGACCTGATGAGGACCTCCCGCGTCTCCGCGGGGTCGATCACGTCGTCGACCAGACCGCGCTCCGCGGCGTAGTACGGGTGCATCAGCTCGGCCTTGTACTCCTTGACCATGCGGGCCCGCATGGCCTCCGAGTCCTCGGCCTCCGCGATCTGCTTGCGGAAGATGACGTTCGCGGCGCCTTCGGCGCCCATCACCGCGATTTCGTTGGTGGGCCAGGCGTACGTCAGGTCGGCGCCGATGGACTGGGAGTCCATGACGATGTACGCGCCGCCGTACGCCTTGCGCAGGATCAGGCTGATCCGGGGGACGGTCGCGTTGCAGTACGCGTACAGCAGCTTCGCGCCGTGACGGATGATTCCACCGTGCTCCTGGTCGACGCCCGGGAGGAAGCCGGGCACGTCCAAAAGGGTGATGATCGGGATATTGAAAGCATCGCACATCTGGACGAAGCGGGCGGCCTTCTCCGAGGCCTCGATGTCCAGCACGCCCGCCAGCGACTGCGGCTGGTTGGCGACGATGCCCACGACCTGACCGTCCAGGCGGGCCAGCGCGCAGATGATGTTGCGGGCCCAGCGCTCGTGGATCTCCAGGTAGTCGCCCTCGTCGACGAGCTCCTCGATCACCTTGTGCATGTCGTACGGACGGTTGCCGTCCGCCGGCACCAGGTCGAGCAGGGCGTCCGAGCGGCGGTCCGCCGGGTCCTCGGAGGCCGCGGTCGGCGGGTTCTCGCGGTTGTTCTGCGGCAGCATCGACAGGAGGTAGCGCACCTCCGCGATGCAGGTCTCCTCGTCGTCGTACGCGAAGTGCGCCACGCCGCTGGTCTCCGCGTGCACGTCGGCGCCGCCGAGACCGTTCTGGGTGATCTCCTCACCGGTGACCGCCTTGACGACGTCCGGGCCGGTGATGAACATCTGCGAGGTCTCACGGACCATGAAGACGAAGTCCGTCAGGGCGGGCGAGTACGCCGCACCGCCCGCGCACGGGCCGAGCATCACCGAGATCTGCGGGATGACACCCGAGGCGCGGGTGTTGCGCTGGAAGATGCCGCCGTAACCGGCGAGGGCGGAGACGCCCTCCTGGATGCGGGCCCCGGCGCCGTCGTTCAGCGAGACCAGCGGAGCACCGGCCGCGATGGCCATGTCCATGATCTTGTGGATCTTGGTGGCGTGGGCCTCGCCCAGGGCGCCGCCGAAGATCCGGAAGTCATGCGCGTAGACGAAGACCGTACGGCCCTCGACGGTGCCCCAGCCGGTGATGACACCGTCGGTGTACGGCTTCTTGGCCTCCAGGCCGAAGCCGGTGGCGCGGTGCCGGCGAAGCTGCTCGACCTCGTTGAAGGAACCAGGGTCGACCAGCAGCTCGATGCGCTCACGGGCGGTGAGCTTCCCCTTGGCGTGCTGCGCCTCGGTCGCCCGGTCGCTCGGTCCGCGCCGCGCCTCCTCGCGCAGGGCGTGCAGTTCGGCCACACGGCCTCGGGCGTCGGTCGGCTCGCTCGGGATCTGGTCCACAACGGTCATGTACCGACCCTACGAAGCCGACCAAGGAAATCCCGCCGTTGACTCCGTACAGTCTCCCGAGTCGAATCCTGGTGGAGTAAGACAGAACCGTGTCCGGTACGGGCCGAGTCGACAGCCGGACACCCCTCCGCTTTGTGGAGATCCCACAGAAGCCGCTCCAGCGCCCCTCCAGCCAGACTACAGCGATCCCTGCCACGGTAGGTGACTCCGACAGTACCGGGCGTGATCCGCGGCCAGGAGCGCGGGGCCCGGCCCCGGCGTCGAAGCCGGAGCCGGGCCCGATGGCGAGCCAGGGCTGCCGGAGGGTCTCGGACCGCCCTCCGCCTAACCCGCGCAGTGGAAGCGCGCGTGTCCCCAGTCCGCGTGATCGTTGCCGTTGCCGTCCCCGCCGTCGTCGGCCACGAGCTCCACATAGGAGGCTCCGGTGACGTCGGCGGTGAGCGACCAGGCCGTGTCGGTGGCCTTCAGGACCGGTGACTTCACCTTCTCCGTACCGTCGGCGACGACGCCGAACCGCACCGAGCCCCGGCCGGTCTGCACATCGTCCACGCCGACCTCGGCGGTGAAGGAGGTGCACTTCCCGCCCAGGTAGTAGCGCACCGTCGACGGGGCGTGGGCGCCCAGGCCCTTCGCGTACGTCACTCCCCCGATCCGCAGCGGTCCGCCGTCGCCGGCGCCCGTCTCGCCGTTGGAACCGTCGCGCTCGACCGGTCCCCAGCCGTTCGCGGCCGAGGTCCAGTCCAGGTCGCTCGCCCAGCTGTCCGTGGTGGGCGGCGGGGGCAGCGTACGGACGGTGGCGGCGGCGCTCAGCTCCCGCGCCTCTCCCCCGACGGTGTAGGCGAGCGTGGAACCGAGCGCGTACGGCTGGTACTTCGCGTCCGCCGGGGGCGTCACGCGCCAGGTGGCCGTGGCCTTGGCGCCGGCGGCGACGGTCCCGAGCGTCACAGGGGCGGCCGGCTCGGCGGTCCAGCCCTCGGGAAGCTCCAGCGACGCCGTGGCGCCGTCCACGGCCCCGGCCTCGTCGTTGGCGAAGGTGGCGGTGACCTGGTTCGGGCGCCCCGGCTCCAGCGTCTCCGGCGCTGCGAGCGCGAGCGTGCCGCAGGCGGCCTTCTCCGGCGCCGGGCCCAGGTCGGTGACGGTGAAGGAGTCGAGGACGAAGTCGGCGCCGTCGGGGGCGTCGGCCCGCTTGCGCAGGCCGGTCCAGGTGTCGCCGCAGCCGGCGGTCACGGTCTCGGAGAAGTGGCCGGTCGTCGTCCCCCAGCTACCGCTGGGAGGTGCCCCCTGCTGCCCGACGGGCGTGCGACGCGTCTCCACCGAGGTCCCGTCGGCACGGTCGTAGCCGGTGATCCACTCATAGGCGCCCGCGTGGCTGGACTGGTAGTCGTACGCCACGCGGTAGGCGCGCCCGTCCTTCATGGGCACGGTCCAGGGCGCGGTCCGGTAGACCAGGCCGCTGTTCTCGTCGTGGGACTTCAGCGACTCGGCGCCGCCGATGACGTCGTCGACGAGCTTTCCGTTCCAGCCCGCCTGGGTGTACGGGGCGTGGAGCTGGGCTATGTGGGTGCGGGGGTCGGTCGTGCCTCCGGAGTCGCCCTTGAGGAAGGGGCCCCAGCCCTGGTCGACGTCCTCGAAGTCCTCGTACACGAGCGCTCCGGCCCTGGTCGCCGGGTCGTTGGCGACGACGCGGACGTCGTCGATCCGGACGCGGGCGGTGCTGCCGCCGGCGGCCTGGATCCCGAGCGTGGTGGAGCCGCCCGCGGGGGCGGTGAAGGTGACCTTGGCGCGCTGGAGACGGGTGCCGTTCCAGTCGGACGCGGCGACCCGGTCCTCGATCGACGAGCGCTCCACGGTGACCGACCTCCCGCCGACGGACAGGGTGGTCGGGCGGGTCCTGCCCGGCTCGACCTCGATCAGGGCGGAGGCGGTGTAGCGCGTGCCGGGGGTGAGGCCGGTGATCCGCTGGCGTACGGACGCGGGGGCCGCGCCGGTCAGCTCGGCGCTGTTGCGGCCCTGGTCGTCGGTGTCACGGGCGACCGTTCCCGTCCTGGACCAGGCGTCGAGGCGGGCGTCGTTGAAGCCGGGGTCCTTGACCGGGGTGCCCTGTCCCCAGCGCGGGTCGCGGGGCTCGGGGGCGCGGTCGGGGTAGAGGACGTACGGCTGTCCCGCGACGGCGTCGAGGGTGATCGTGCCGCCGCTCGGCCGGACCGTCGCGGTCTTGACGCGCCCGTTGTCGGTGAGCTTGTAGACGCTGTACGAGCGGGTGCCGGGCACCGCCCAACTCGTCTTCCCGCCGTTCTTGTTGTAGTGGTACAGCTTCGTGCCGCCGTCCCAGGGCAGCAGGTAGTTCTCCCCGTCGAGGACCTTGCGGCCGTTCTCGTGGAAGGTGCGGCGGCCGTTCTCGACGGTGCCGCGGACGTCGCCGGTGAAGGCGAGGTCGTTGCCGTTCCAGCGGGTGATCCGTTGCTGCTGGAGGTACTTGGCGGGCAGGTTCTTCTGCCAGATGTTGGCGTAGAAGCGGTTCCAGTCGGTCTCGCCGGTCCAGCCCTCGAAGTCCTCCAGGGCGGTCTGGCCGAGGACCGGGTGGTTGTTCCAGACGTCCTTCTCTCCGTTGCGGATGAAGCGGACGATCTGGGAGTTGAGGCCCTTGTTGGTGGCGCCGCCGTAGTTCAGGTCGTTGGCCCAGTGGGACCAGAGGGAGGCCCGCTCGAACTTCTCGGACCATTCGGTGGCGACGTTCCAGCCCTGGGACTGGACGGCCTGGAGGGTCTTGTCGGCGATCCAGCCGTGCGTGTGGTAGACGTCGATGTAGAGCGTCGACAGGTTCGGGTCGGTCTCGTCGCGCAGCTGCTGGAAGCGGCGGGCGAGGTCACCGCTGTTGATGTCCCGGCGCTGGTCGATGTAGTAGCTCTGGCCCAGCCAGTTCCAGCCGGGCCTGGTCCTGTCGACGAGGGTCTCGCTGAAGTTCTTCGCCTCGGGGTACGACTCGGTGGCGTTGACGTGGACGCCGAAGTCCGCACCCCACTTCCTGCCCTCCTTGAGGAGGGTGTTGAGGTCCGCGAGGCCGCCGGCGCGCTTGTTGTAGTTGCCGCCGTAGTCCGGGTGGGCGGAGTCGTGACCCTCGGAGCCGTACCCCTTGAGCAGGGCGAACTGGCCGAGTCCGTCGGTGGCGAGGGAGATCCGCTCGACGTCGTCGAGGGTGCGGAGGAAGGGGTGGGTGGCGTTGGAGGCGAAGTTGAACGGAATATGGGCGATCACCCGGTCCGGGGTCTGCTCGCCGCCCGGGGCCCTGATCCCGATGGCGGGGAAGGCGAGGGCGCCGTCCTGCCAGTCCGTCCGTCCGTCGCCGTTGGCGTCGGGGGTGACGACGACCTTGGCCCAGGGGAGGTTCTTCCCGCTCTCGGGGGCGGGGGCGCCCTCGCCGCGGTAGGTCCACTGGCCGGACCAGACGCCGACGCGGGTCTCGCCGCCGTTCTTGCGGGCCTGGTGCCAGAAGCGGGCGCCGTCGCGGGCGCTCGCGCCGGAGGGCTTGTCGTAGGAGGAGTTGGACTCGACGGCGGCGGCGAGGGAGCCGGTGTTGACCAGTGCGTAGCTCGCGCCGGTGGCGGTGGTCTCGGCCGGGGTGGCGTCCGTGATGTCGGTGAAGACGTCGGCGGTACGTGTGGAGTCGGCGTCGAGCCGGGTGAAGGCGGTCTCGGCGCCCGCGTCCGAGGAGCCTACGGAGACCAGGTCGTGGCCGGGTATGTCGATCGTGCCGACCCGGAGGGCCTCGGTGTCGCGTACGGCGGTCACCTCGAAGGTGGTGGCCCGGCCGGTGACGCTCAGGGTCGCGTCGATCTCGACGCCGGGCAGGGCCGGGAAGACCAGGGTGTACGCGGCGGAGGAGGCGGTCAGGACGGGCGCGCCGATGGCCCGGACGTCGTACGCGGTGCCGTTGAGGACGACCTGGGTGACCGGTGCCGTACTGCCGAGGAGGCGGGCGCCGGTGGCGCGGTCCGTGTACGAGACGACCCGCGGGAAGTCCTCGGCGACGGCGACGGAGAGCTGGGTGGAGCCGATGCGGGCCTCGGCGGCGTCGGCCCCGGCGGGCGTCCTCGATTCGGCGAGGGCCGGTCCCGACAGGGCGAACACGGCGGATGACGCGGCGGCGAGCGCGCAGGCCACACGGATTCTTGGCGACTTGGGGAGGGGCATGGGGACTAGTGGGGCCCGTTCGGCAGGACACCGTCAACGAGATCGCGTCCCGGCGGCCCCGCCAGTCCAAGAACCCCCGTCGGTTAGTCCAAGCGGGTGGACATCGGATCAGAATGTTGAAAGTTGAACGGAATGGGGTTATGGTCGTTCTCGTTGAAGGTTCAACGAAACGCAGTGCAAGCCTCCGCGCCACCCCCGCGCACCGTCCCCAAGGAGCACGTCATGGGCATCTTCGACCGCAAGAGCAACACCACCACCGCCGTCGCCACCCTCCCCGTCGACCCGGCGCTGGCCGCCCTGACCGGCGAGTACACGATCGACCCGGCACACAGCAGCATCGGGTTCACCGTCCGTCACGCGATGGTCACCAACGTCCGCGGCTCCTTCGGAGACCACGAGGGCACGCTGCGGCTGGACGGCTCGAACCCGGGCGCCTCCGCCGCCTCGATCGACATCCGGATCGCCTCCGTCGACACCGGCATCGGCGACCGTGACGCCCACCTGCGCAGCGGCGACTTCTTCGACGCCGAGCGGTTCCCGCTGATGACCTTCCGCTCGACCGAGGCGGAGCACCTGGGCGGCGACAGGTACCGCATGACCGGCGACCTCACGATCAAGGACGTGACCAGGCCGCTCTCCCTCGACCTGGAGTTCAACGGCACGGCCACCGACCCCTACGGCAACGAGCGCGTCGGCTTCGAGGGCTCGGCCGAGATCCTCCGCTCCGACTGGGGCCTGACCTGGAACGCCGCGCTGGAGACCGGCGGTGTGGTGGTCAGTGACAAGGTGAAGCTGAACTTCGACATCTCCGCGATCAAGAACGCCGCCTGATCCCCGGACCCCCGCCCGCGAGGGCACCACGAGCGCGCCCGCCCCTCCGTCACGACGGGGGGCGGGCGCTCGGCGTTCCGGCGGGGGCGGGGCGTTGTCAGTGGGGGCCGCTAGCGTCGCGGGCATGGAATTCCGTATCGACAGCAGCGAGTTGACCGACGCCGTGGCCTGGGCCGCGCGCGTGCTCCCGGCCCGGTCCCCCGTCCCGGTGCTCGGCGGGCTGCTCCTCGAATCGGCCGACGGCCGGCTGCGCGTCTCCGGGCTCGACCACGAGGCGTCGGCACGCATCGAGGTCGGGGCCGACACCGTGCGGGACGGCCGAGCGCTCGTCCTCGGGCGGCGGCTGCTCGACATCTGCAAGGTGCTGCCCAAGGGCCCGGTCGCGTGCGCGGTCGAGGGGGCGCGACTCTCGGTGACGGGCGGGGGCGCCCGCTTCGGGCTCTCCCTGCTGCCGCTGGACGACTATCCGGCGCCGCCCGAGCTGCCCGCGTTCCGGGGCGTCGTGGACGCCGGGGCGTTCGCGGCGGCGGTGGGGCAGGTGGCGGTCGCCACCGGCCGGGACGACTCGCTGCCGGCGCTGACGGGTATACGACTCGCCCTGGACGGTACGACGATGACACTGGCCGCGACCGACCGCTACCGCTACGCGGTCCGCACGCTGGAGTGGAAGCCGGAGGGCGAGGAGCCGCGGGGAGGCGGCGGCACGGACGTGGTCGTACCGGCCCGTCGGCTGACCGAGATCGCCCGTTCGCTCACCTCGGCGGGCCCCGTCCGCCTCGCCCTCGACGGGGGATCCGTCGGCTTCGAGAGCGAGGGAACCCGGACGACGACCCGGCTGCTCGACGGCCGTCTCCCCCGGCACGACAAGCTCTTCTCCCTGGGCGAGCACGCCGCCGCCGAGACGGAGCGGGTCCCGCTGGTCGAGGCCGTGAAGCGGGTCGCGGTGGTCGCGGAGGGCGACAGTCCGGTACAGCTCGCGTTCGGCGGCGACGCCGTTCATCTCCAGGCGGGCTACGAGGACGACGTCGCCTCCCAGCGGCTCCCGGCGGTCCTCTCGGGGACAGAGGCGATGACGGTCGCGTTCAACCCCGGGTACCTGCTGGACGCGCTCGGCTCCTTCGCCACCGACTCGGTCCGCTTCCACCTGCTGGGGCCGGGGCAGCGCGCCCTGATCACGGACCGGGCGGGCGGGATCCACCAGCACCTGCTGATGTCGGTGAAGCCCCTGGTGTAGTCCCGGGCGCACCCTCGGAGTCCCCGCTGCCGCAGGCCCGGCCCGCCTGTAGGCCGCCGCTGCTGTCAACCGCGCCCCTGTAGGCCGCCGCTGCTGTCAGCCGTGTCCCTGTAAGCCCCGCTCCAGAAGCCGCGCCCCCGTAGACCGCCGCCGCGCCCCTGTGAGCCGCCGTCCTAGAAGCCGCCGCCGAAGTCGCCGCCGCCTCCGAAGTCCCCGAAGCCGCCGCCACCACCGCCGCCGAAGTCGCCCGAGCCGAAGTCGCCGGAGTTGAAGTCGCCCCCGGAGAAGTCGCCGCCTCCGAACTC
Source organism: Streptomyces sp. NPDC057271 (assembly GCF_042668715.1). Taxonomy (NCBI): domain Bacteria; kingdom Bacillati; phylum Actinomycetota; class Actinomycetes; order Kitasatosporales; family Streptomycetaceae; genus Streptomyces; species Streptomyces sp. NPDC057271. Next base: position 35,622 of record NZ_JBHUYJ010000004.1, on the reverse strand, counting down.
GCCTCCGCCGTACTCACCGGCGTAGGCGGGGGTGGCGAGCATGGTGCCGAGCAGGGTGCCGGCGAGGAGGCCGGGGAGCAGTCCGCCGCCGAAGTAGCCGCCTGCCCAAGGGCCGTACGCCGGTCCCGCCTCCCAGTAGGGGCGGCGGCCGGTCTCGGTCTCGACCGTACGGGCCAGGGGGTCCTGCCCGCCGTCGAGGCGGGTGGCGTCGACGGCGCACACCGGGACCTCGCGCGCGGCGCCACCCGCCGGGGTCCAGGTCCGGTCCTCGATCGAGGGGCCGTGGCGCGGGTCGAAGAAGCAGGGCGGGCGGCGCTCGGGCAGCGGACGGGACTCGCGGCGGGCGGCCAGGGCGGCGAGCGAGAAGCGGCCGTCCTCCAGCGCCTGGGTCACGGCCTTGACGTCGTGCGGATGCGTGGCCGAGCCCATCAGGGACTTCGCCTTGTCGTACGAGTCGAGCGCGTGCTCGTAGTCGCCGCGCATCGCGTCGTCGGCGCCGGGCTCGGCGGGGTGGAAGTCCAGCCGTTCGAGCTCCTCACCGAAGGCCGTGATGTCCTCGTCGACGACGACCCGGAGCTTGTCGAGCGCCTCGCGCTCCTCGGCCTGCTTGCGGAGGCGGTTGCGGCGGACGATCGCGTAGGCACCCGCGCCACCGGCGGCGACGAGCGCGCCGAGGGTGACCAGACCGCCGACCGGGACACCGTCGTCGGCGCCGACCGAGCCCCAGGAGGCGGGGGCGGTGCCGTTCATTGTCGGGAGGGCCTGGTCGACGAAGTTGTTGAGTTCGGTGGCGGTGTCCACCCCGGGCTGACGCACGGAGGTGACCAGGTTGTCCACGGCCTGCGCGGACATCACCGAACGGTCGGCGGCGGCATCGAACCCGTCACCGAGTCTGACGGCGTACAGCCCCGTCACCCCGGTCTGGGTGCGCAGGTTACGCAGCAGGTTCTCGGGCGGATACTCGCTGCTCGCGGGCAGCACGGCGATGAAGAGCGGCTTGTCCGCATCCTCGATCTTCTGGGCGAGGGCATCCGCCTGGGCCGTCGAGAGCTGGTCGGCGGCGCCCGGATCGACATACACCGGGCCCTGCTTCAGGGCCGCTCCGGCGTCCGGGATCCCGGTGGTCCCGGCCCCCGCGGAGGGGGCCAGGACCAGGAGCAGCAGCATGGCCAGCCCGGCGAGGGCCGACAGAAGGTGGAACGGCCTGGTCCTCATACCTCGAAACTACCCCTAAAGGGCGATTCCGAGACATAGCGGACCGAAGATATGGCCTGCCCCCGAGTCACTCGGCGGGATCGACCCCCACGCGGAGCAGTCCGTAGGTGAACGCGTCCTCCAGCGCCTGCCAGGACGCGGCGATCACGTTCTCCCCGACGCCGACCGTCGACCACTCGGCGTTCCCGTCGCTGGTGGTGATCAGGACGCGGGTCGTGGACTCCGTCCCGTGGCGGCCCTCCAGGATGCGGACCTTGTAATCCACGAGCTCGAACTTGGCGAGCTGCGGGTAGATCCGCTCCAGGGCCACCCGCATGGCGCGGTCCAGGGCGTTGACGGGACCGTTGCCCTCGGCGGTGGCGACGATCCGCTCGCCCTTGGCCCAGAGCTTCACGGTCGCCTCGTTGGCGTGGGTGCCGTCGGGCCGGTCCTCGACGATCGCGCGCCAGGACTCCGTACGGAAGTAACGGCGCGGGCGGCCCTCCACCTCCTCGCGGAGCAGCAGCTCGAAGGAGGCGTCGGCTGCCTCGTAGGTGTAACCGGAGAGCTCGCGCTCCTTGACGCGCTCGACGACGCGGGCGACCAGCGCGCGGTCGCCGCCCAGGTCGACGCCGAGTTCCTTGCCCTTCAGCTCGATCGAGGCGCGGCCGGCCATGTCGGAGACGAGCATCCGCATGGTGTTGCCGACGCGCTCGGGGTCGATGTGCTGGTAGAGGTCCGGGTCGACCTTGATCGCGGAGGCGTGCAGCCCGGCCTTGTGGGCGAAGGCCGAGACACCCACGTACGGCTGATGGGTGGAGGGCGTCAGGTTGACGACCTCGGCGATGGCGTGCGAGATCCGGGTCATCTCGGCGAGTGCGCCCTCGGGCAGCACCCGCTTGTCGTACTTGAGTTCCAGGGCGGCGACCACGGGGAACAGGTTGGCGTTGCCCACCCGCTCGCCGTAGCCGTTGGCGGTGCACTGGACGTGTGTGGCGCCCGCGTCGACGGCGGCGAGCGTGTTGGCGACGGCGCAGCCGGTGTCGTCCTGGGCGTGGATGCCGAGGCGGGCACCGGTGTCGGCGATGACGGTGGCGACGACGGCCTGGACCTGGGCGGGGAGCATGCCGCCGTTGGTGTCGCAGAGGATCACGACGTCGGCGCCGGCCTCGGAGGCGGCGCGGACGACGTCCTTGGCGTACTGCGGGTTGGCCTTGTAGCCGTCGAAGAAGTGCTCGCAGTCGACGAAGACGCGGCGGCCCTGGGAGCGCAGGTAGGAGACGGTGTCGCGGACCATCTCCAGGTTCTCGTCCAGAGTGGTGCGCAGGGCCAGCTCGACGTGCCGGTCGTGCGACTTGGCGACCAGGGTGATCACGGGGGCGCCGGAGTCCAGGAGCGCCTTGACCTGCGGGTCGTCGGCGGCGTTGCCGCCGGCCCTGCGGGTCGCGCCGAACGCCACGAGCCGGGCGTTCCTGAACGTGATCTCCTGCTTCGCGCGGGCGAAGAACTCGGTGTCGCGGGGGTTGGCCCCGGGCCAGCCGCCCTCGATGAAGCCGACGCCGAAGTCGTCGAGGTGTCGCGCGATGGTCAGCTTGTCCGCGACGGTGAGGTTGATGCCTTCACGCTGCGCTCCGTCGCGCAGCGTCGTGTCGAAGACATGGAAGCTGTCGTCGAGGCGCGAGCTCTCGTCGGTCTCCGTGGTCATGGCTCTGATGGCTCCTGTCGGATGTGGCTCCGGAAGGTCTGGATCCACTTGCCCCCATTCTCACGCGCTGTCCGTTTCCGGCGACGGTGGGGCCGGAAAACGAAAAAACCTCTCGCGGGTGCGAGAGGTCTGCGCGCGGGTCTGGGGCACGGTGTCCACTGCCGCGAGGGTGGAGTCGCGGTTCAGTGGCCACTGCGGACCGGCGCGCTGCTGCCGATAATCATGGTGGTAGCAAGCACGCCCGCAGTCTGCCATACCCCTGCCGTACGCGGGACGCCGGTCTCAGGATGTGGGCACCCGGTCGGCCGCCGTCCGCCTGGCCCGGGAGTCGGCCGCCGTCCGACCGGCCCGCGAGGACGTGGAGGTGCGTGAAGAAGCCGACGGCGAAGGCGCCGGCGGCGTTCATGGGCCTGGCGGTGCCAGGATCAGGGTTTCGGCGACGAACTCCCGTACGTGCGTGATGACTTGATCGCGCCCCGTGCCCGGGATGCCGACCGCGACATGGACGCTGAAGCCGTCGAGCAGGGCCCGCATCCGGGCCGCGTAGCGGTCGGGGTCGACGGGCCGGAACTCCCCGCGTGAGACGCCCTCGGCGATCAGGGCGACCAGGTCGCGGTGCCAGGCGCCCTCGATGGCGGCCTGCCGGGCGCGCGCGTCGTCGTCGGCGTTCTGCGAGCGGTTCCAGACCTCCAGCCAGAGGGTCCAGTGGGGGTCGCGGGGGCCGTCGGGGACGTAGACGTCGACGTACCCGTCGAGCCGCTCGCGGGCGGTCCCGGGCCGCGAGAGCAGCGCGCTGCGTTCGGCGCCGAGCCGGCCCTCGCTCCACTCCAGGGTCTGCAGCAGCAGCTCGTCCTTGGTTCGGAAGTAGTAGAGCAGGTGCCCGCTGCTCATCCCGACCTCGCGCCCGAGCCCGGCCATGGTCAGCCCGTCGAGACCGCGCTCGGCGATGGTGGCCATGGCGGCGGCGAGAAGCTCCTCACGCGGAGGCGCGGCGTTGTTGCGTCGCCGGGGTCCGGCGGGACTGATGCGGGTCACTCGTCTGTTCTACCTCACGCCGCCGTCGGCGTTCCGGCCGAATGCCGCCTCCAGGACGGCGGGCAGATCCTCGACGGGCACGGTCGCCCGCAGCTCCGCGAACACGGGCCCGAACCGCTCGTCGTCGATCACGCCGAGGTACTCCTCGCGCAGCGCTCGGATGATCTCGACGAGTTCGGGTCTCAGCCGCATCCACCCCCGTGACGTGCGGATCTCCTCGTCCACGTGCGCCATGAACCAGCGCATGACGTCGTACGGGATCCGGTGGTGCCCCGACACGGGGTCGACGCACACGGTCGGCTCCCGGGCCGGGTCCTCGTCAGGCACGACGGCCGTCAGCACGGTCCGGTTCTCGGCGACGTGGTCCAGTTCCAGGTACCAGGCGTCGTCCGGTAGGGAGTACAGGATCCGGAGCGCGTAGTCGGCGCCTTCGTGGGGAATCAGCGGCATGGCCGCAGGCTGTCATGCCGCCCGCGGCCGTCGCTCACGGGTCTCAGACCTTCGGCTGCTGCTGCGTGATGCAGTGGATGCCACCGCCGCCCGCGAAGATGGGGCGGGCGTCGACCAGGGTGACGATCCGGTCCGGGAAGAGCCGGCGGAAGATGCCCGCCGCGATCTCGTCGTTCGGGTCGTCGAAGCCGCACAGGACCACACCGCCGTTGCAGAGGTAGTGGTTGATGTACGAGTAGTCCACCCAGTCGCCCTCCTCGTCCTTCAGGACGGTCGGGGCCGGGATCTCGACGACCTCCAGGAGGCGGCCCCGGGCGTCCGTCGAGCGGCCGAGGATGTCGGCGTACGTCCGCGAGCGCTCGTAGTCCGGGTGGGCCGGGTCCTGCTGGCTGTGGACGAGCACGACGCCGGGCCCGGCGAAGGCGGCGACGATGTCGACGTGGCCCTGGGTGCCGTACATGCCGTAGTCGCCGGCGAGGCCGTGCGGAAGCCAGATCGCCTTCGTGGTGCCGAGCTTCGCGTGGATCTCCGCCTCGACCTGCGCACGGGTCCACTCGGGGTTACGGCCGGAACCGAGCTGGACGGTGTCGGTCAGCAGGACCGTTCCCTCGCCGTCGACGTGGATCGCGCCGCCCTCGTTCACGAGCGGGCTGCCGAGCACCGGCACGTCGACGAGATCGGCGACATGGCGGGCGATCTTGGAGTCGTGCTCCCAGCGGGCCCAGTCCTGCGCGCCCCAGCCGTTGAAGACCCAGTCGACGGCGGCCAGCTCGGTGCCGTTCGTGACGAAGGTCGGGCCGATGTCGCGCATCCACGCGTCGTCGAGCTCGCGCTCCACCAGGTCGACCGAGTCGCCGAGCAGGGCGCGTGCGGAGTCCAGCTGGCCGGGGCCGGCCACCATCGTGACCGGCTCGAAGCGGCGTACGGCACGGGCCACGGAGGCCCACGCGGTACGGGCCTCGGCCAGCTCCTCGTCATCGGTGAACGTGGGGTTGGGGCCGGGCCAGGCCATCCAGGTGCGCTCGTGCGGGGCCCACTCGGGCGGCATGCGGAAGGTCTCGGAGGTCATGGGTCAGGTCCTAGAGGAAGTAGAGGCGGTTGAGGGAGACGGACTCGGCCGGCTCGGAGCGGAGCGGGTCGCCGTCCAGCGACACCAGGCCCGTCCGGCCGTCGACCTGGACGTCTCCGACGCGGGAGTTGAGAAGCAGGTCTCCGGGGCCGATGCCCCGCGTGCCGCGGACGGCGACCCGGCGGCGCCGGGTCGGCATCCGGTCCGAACCGAGGTCGACGGCGGCCCGGGCGACGAAGGCGACGGAGATGTCGGCCGGGGTCGCTCCGTGGGCACCGAACAGCGGTCCGAGGACCAGCGGCTCGCAGGTGTCGGTGGCGGCGTTCGGATCGCCCACGACCCCCCACGCGGGGAAGCCGTTCTTGATGACCATCTGCGGCTTGGCACCGAAGAACTCCGGCCGCCAGAGCACGATGTCGGCCATCTTCCCGGCCTCGATCGAACCGATCTCGTGGGCCAGGCCGTGGGCGATCGCGGGGTTGATGGTCAGCTTCGCCATGTACCGCAGCACACGCGCGTTGTCGTCGTGCGCCCCGTCACCCTCCAACGGGCCCAGCTCCGCCTTCATCTTCCCGGCCATGGCGAAGGTCCGGCGTACGGTCTCGCCGGCCCTCCCCATCCCCTGCGCGTCCGACGACGTGATGCCGATCGCGCCCAGGTCGTGCAGGACGTCCTCCGCGCCCATCGTCCCCGCCCGGATCCGGTCCCGGGCCATCGCCGCGTCACCGGGCAGGTCGGTCTTCAGGTCGTGGACGGAGACGATCATCCCGTAGTGCTCGGCCACCGCGTCCCGCCCGAACGGCAGCGTCGGATTGGTGGACGAGCCGATCACGTTCGGCACTCCCGCCATCTTCAGCACGTTGGGGACGTGCCCGCCGCCGCAGCCCTCGATGTGGAACGCGTGGATGGTCCGCCCGTCGAGCACCCTCAGCGTGTCCTCGACGGAGAGGCACTCGTTCAGGCCGTCGCTGTGCAGGGCCACCTGCACATCGTGGTCCTCGGCCACCCGCAGCGCCGTGTCCAGCGCACGGGTATGGGCACCCATGTCCTCGTGCACCTTGAAACCCGACGCCCCGCCCTCCGCCAGCGCCTCCACCAGCGGCGCCGGATCCGACGACGAACCACGCGCCAGGAATCCGATGTTGACCGGCCACGCGTCGAACGCACCGAAGGCGTGCTTGAGGGCCCATGGCGAGTTGACGCCAACCCCCCAGACAGGACCGAACTCCTGTCCGATGATGGTGGTCACACCCGAGGCGAGGGAGGCCTCCATGATGCGGGGGGACAGCAGGTGGACATGGGTGTCCACGGCACCGGCGGTGGCGATCAGGCCCTCGCCGGAGACGATCGACGTGCCGGTGCCCACGACGACATCGACACCGTCGAGGGTGTCCGGGTTGCCGGCCCGCCCGATGGCGTGGATCCGGCCCTCGCGGATACCGATCGACACCTTGCGGATGCCCTGAACGGCGTCGATCACCAGGACGTTGCTGATCACGACGTCGCAGGTCTCGCGGACGGCCGCCGCCTTGAGGTGAAGACCGTCCCGGGCGGTCTTGCCGAAGCCGGCGAGGAACTCGTCGCCCGGCTTCTGCGAGTCGGACTCGACCCGGACGACGAGACCGGAGTCGCCGAGGACGACCCGGTCGCCCGCGCGGGGTCCGTGCACCGATGCGTACTCGTACGGGTCCATCACGCCTCAACTCCCAGGTAGCCGCAGGCCGCGGCGCGCCGCAGGGCCTCTTCCCTCGCGCCGGGCGCGTCCAGCGGGCCGTCGACCAGGCCGGCGAAGCCGATGGCGACGCGCGCGCCGCCGATGGGCACGAGGCCGACCTCGGCGTCGCCGCCCGGGTCGAAGCGGAAGGACGCTCCGGCGGGGATCGCGAGCCGCATCCCGTAGGAGGCGGCCCGGTCGAAGTCGAGGCGCGGATTGACCTCGAAGAAGTGGAAGTGCGAGGTCACGCTGACCGGGACCGTCGCCGTGTTGCGGACACTCAGGGTCAGCGCGGGCGGCTCCTCCGCCTCCGTCGGGCCCGGCAGCAGCGCGCCCGGAGCGCTCTCACCCAGCGAGGGACCGCCGATCGGGTCGGAGACGACCGCGAGCCGCGAGCCGTCGTCGAAAACGGCCTCGACATGCACTTCGGTGACGACATCGGCCACACCCGGCAGTACGTCGTCGGGGCCGAGCACGGACCGGGCGGCGGCGATCGCCTCGGCGAGCCGCCTGCCGTCGCGGGCCGCCTCGCAGACCGTGTCCGCGATGAGGGCCGTCGCCTCCGGCACATTGAGCCGCAGGCCCCGTGCCCTGCGGGCCCGGGCGAGCTCCGCTGCACCGAAGAGCAGCAGCCGGTCTCGTTCCGTGGGGGTCAGTCGCACGTCCACACACCTCCTGTTTGAGCGACACTCTAAACGTTTGGAGCCTCGTATCCAAGCATTGACGTACGCGCCGGTAGTGGGTCACATTGAGCGCCACTCTAAATCTTGTCCACCCGCTTGCCGACAGGGAGCCCCCATGCCGATCGAACAGCGCGGAGTCGACACCATCCCCGAAGCGGAACGCACCAGCCGCCCGCGGGACCTGTTGGCGATCCTCCTCGGCTCGAACCTCTGCCTCGGAGTGATCGTCTTCGGCTGGCTGCCGGTCTCCTTCGGCCTCGGGCTGTGGGCGTCGGTGACCTCCGTCGTCACCGGCACGCTCGTCGGCGTCGCCGTCACCGCCCCGCTCGCCCTCGTCTCGCTGCGCACCGCGACGAACCTCTCGACCTCCAGCGGTGCCTTCTTCGGCGTGCGCGGCCGGCTCGTCGGTTCGGTGGTGGGGCTGCTGCTCTCCCTCGGCTACACGGCGCTGACGCTGTGGATCGGCGGCGACGTGGTGGTCGGAACACTCGCCCGGCTGACCGGTGTACCGACCGGGGACACCACGCACGCGGTGGTGTACGCGGTGCTCGCCGCCTGCACGGTCGTCTTCGCCGTGTTCGGCTACGGTCTCCTGCTCCGGCTCAGCAAGGGGCTCGCGATCGCCATGACCCTGCTGCTCGGTCTCGGGCTCGTCGCGTACGCGGGCGACGCCACCGCGGCCCCGGTGCCCGACACCCCGTATCTGCTCGGCTCGTTCTGGCCGACCTGGGTGCTCTCGGCGGTGGCCGCCGGCCTCAGCGGCCCGGTCGCCTTCATCACGCTGCTCGGTGACTACACCCGCTACATATCCCCCGAGCGGTACGGCCCGAAGACCGTCTGGAGGACCACCTGCGTCGGCCTGGTCTTCGGCCTGCTGATCCCTCAGCTCTTCGGTACGTACACGGCGTTGGCGGCGCGCGGGGCGCTGGACTACGCGGGCCCGCTCGTCGCGGCCTCCCCCGCCTGGTACGTGGTGCCGCTGCTGCTCGCTGCGACCGCCGGCACGGTCGGCAACGCAGGTCTGATGCTGTACTCCATGGGCCTGGACCTGGACGCGATCCTGCCGCGGGCGACCCGGGCGCGGGCGACGCTGGTGGTGGCGGCGGTGGCGACGGCCTTCGTCTTCCTCGGCCACTTCGCCTCGGACGCGCAGTCGGCGATGACGTCGTTCGTGCTGCTGCTGACGGCGATCGGTACGCCGTGGGCCGTGATCACGCTGATCGGTCATGCGCGCTGCCGTGGCGCGTACGACCCGGAGGCACTCCAGGTGTACAACCGCCGTGCGCGGGGCGGCGCGTACTGGTTCTCGGCGGGCTGGCACCCGCGGGCCTCGGTCTGCTGGGCGCTGGGGGCGACGGTGGGCCTCGCCTCGGTGTCGACCCCGCTGTACGAGGGACCGCTGCTCGCCCTGACGGGCGGGATCGACTGCAGCTTCGTGCTGTCGGGAGTGGTGGGCGGGGCGCTGTACGCGACGCTGACGCCGCGCGTCGAGGCGGCGCCGGATCTGGCGCCTGAGCCGGAGATGGCCGCCTCCTGAGAGACGCCGCGCCCCCGGGGCGAACGGACCTGCCCGCGCAGCGGCCCCGGGGGTCGTGCCCGTCCCGTTCCTCTCGTACGGAACGGATGGCCACGGCCCCCGGGGCCGGGTGATCAGCCCAGCTGGTGCGTCCAGCCGTGGACGTCCTCGGACTTGCCCGTCTGGATCGCGAGCAGCGCGTCGCGGAGCTTCATCGTGACCTCGCCGGGCTGCCCGCCCGACTGCTGCCACTCACCGCGCGCCGACTTCACCGTGCCGACGGGCGTGATGACGGCGGCCGTGCCACAGGCGAAGACCTCGGTGAGGGTGCCGTTCTCGCTGTCGGCCTTCCACTGGTCGATGGAGATCCGGCCCTCCTCGGAGGTGTATCCGAGGTCCCTGGCGAGCTGGAGGAGCGAGTCACGGGTGATGCCGGCGAGCAGGGAGCCCGTCAGCGTCGGGGTGACGATCCTGTCCTCGTACACGAAGTACAGGTTCATGCCGCCGAGTTCCTCGACCCACTTGTGCTCCACGGCGTCGAGGTACGCGACCTGGTCGCAGCCCTTCCCGGCCGCCTCGGCCTGCGCCAGCAGGGAGGCCGCGTAGTTGCCGCCGGTCTTGGCGTCGCCCATGCCGCCGGGGACGGCGCGGACGCGGTCCTCGGAGAGCCAGATCGAGACGGGCTTCACACCACCGGGGAAGTACGGCCCGGCGGGCGAGGCGATGACGCAGAAGAGGTACTCGTTCGCCGGCCGCACGCCGAGGCCGACCTCGGTCGCGATCATGAACGGACGCAGGTAGAGCGACTCCTCGCCGCCGTGCGCCGGGACCCAGTCCTTGTCCTGCTGGACGAGGACGTCGCAGGCCTCGATGAAGGTCTCGACGGGCAGCTCCGGCATGGCGAGCCGACGAGCGGAGGACTGAAAGCGCCGGGCGTTGGCGTCGGGGCGGAAGGTGGCGACGGTGCCGTCGGGACGGCGGTACGCCTTGAGGCCCTCGAAGATCTCCTGGGCGTAGTGCAGGACGTTCGTGGCCGGGTCGAGCGAGAGCGGGCCGTACGGCACGAGCTGACCGTCGTGCCAGCCGCGCCCTTCGGTCCAGCGGATGGTCACCATGTGGTCGGTGAAGTGGCGGCCGAATCCGGGGTTGGCCAGGATCGCCTCGCGCTCCGCGTCGGACAGCGGGCTGGAGGAGGGCTTGAGCTCGATCGTGGGCGTCGTCATGAGTGCTAGTCCTTCACCGGTTGTGTGTGACGGACCGCGCTCACGCCGCTATCAGTGCTCTGCTAGGACGTCCGAGCTTTCCCGCATGCCGCGGCCCCACGTTCGATTATCGCCCGTGGGGACCGGTGCACGAAACGGGGTGTGACGCGATCCAGGGTTTGATGGTGGCACCCTGCGACCGCATAGGTACAGCCGCCGGGTGCTGGTGCGACCCGGCGGCTGTGTGCGTGGCTCGTCGGGTCAGCCCGCTACTCGTACCGCGAGCGCGTCGCCGATCTCGTCCGTCGTACGGACGGAGTCGCCCCGCTCGGTCAGGTCCGCCGCGACGGCGGCCTCGATGCGACCGGCCTCGGACTCGTACCCGAGGTGGCGCAGGAGGAGGGCGACGGAGAGCACGGTGGCCGTGGGGTCGGCCTTGCCCTGGCCCGCGATGTCCGGCGCGGAGCCGTGGACGGGCTCGAACATGGACGGGAACTCGCCGCTCGGGTTGATGTTGCCCGAGGCGGCGACGCCGATGCCGCCGGAGACGGCCGCGGCCAGGTCGGTGATGATGTCGCCGAAGAGGTTGTCGGTGACGATCACGTCGAACCGCTCGGGCTGCGTGACGAGGAAGATCGTCGCCGCGTCCACGTGCAGGTAGTCGGTGGTGACCTCGGGGAACTCCTCGGCCACCTGGTTGAAGATGTTGGTCCAGAGGTGACCCGCGTACGCCAGGACGTTGTTCTTGTGGACCAGCGTCAGCTTCTTGCGCGGGCGGGCCTGGGCGCGGGCGAAGGCGTCGCGGACGACGCGCTCGACACCGAAGGCCGTGTTGACGGAGACCTCGGTGGCGACCTCGTGCGGGGTACCGGTGCGGATCGAGCCGCCGTTGCCGGTGTACGGGCCCTCGGTGCCCTCGCGGACCACGATGAAGTCGATCTCGGGCTGGCCCTTGAGCGGGGTCGACACGCCCGGGAGCAGCTTCGACGGACGCAGGTTCACGTGGTGGTCGAAGAGGAAGCGGAGCTTCAGCAGGAAGCCGCGCTCCAGGACGCCGGAGGGGACCGACGGGTCGCCGATCGCGCCGAGCAGGATCGCGTCGTGCTGCTTGAGGGCCTCGACGTCGGCGTCGGTGAGGGTCTCACCGGTCGCGTGGTAGCGCCTGGCGCCGAAGTCGAACTCCTTCGTCTCCAGCTTCACGTCCTGCGGGAGCGCGGCAGCGAGGACCTTGAGGCCCTGGGCCACGACTTCCTGTCCGATGCCGTCGCCGGGAATGACTGCGAGATTGATGCTGTGAGACATGTCGGCACCCTACTCCTCGTCCCACGGTCTGACACTCGCCGTCCATCATGCGGACGAACCTGCGTTCCTCGAACGCCGTTCAGCCCGCGTCTGCGGCTCTTCGCGAAGCACCGGGCGCGCGCGTCGACCCCTTCGGGGCCGGGCGCACGGCCCAGGGGTACGGCCCCAGGGGTACGGCCCAGGCGCACGACCCAGGGGTACGGCCCGGAGGTACGGCCCCCATGGGGCCAGGCGCCCGGGGCCGGCGCCCGGGCTCGGCACCCCGGCACCCGGGGTCGCCGCCTGGAGGCACGCGCCCGGGACGTCGGGGCCTGGCACGCGCCCGGGACGTCGGGGCCCCGTGGGGTCAGTGCCCGGTGGAGCCGCCGTTGTCCCGGCGGTCGAGGGCGCGCTGCAGGGCTGCGGCGGCGTTCTTTCGGGCGTCGTCGCCACTGGGGCGGGCGACGGAGTGGCGGACACGGCGGATGGTCTCAGCGGCCATGGGGGATCGACTCCTTGAGATCAGTGATGATCCGAGATCAGTGGTGATCGAAGGCGCCGGAAGGGGCGGGGAGCGGGCCCGCAGGGGTTGCCTGCACGGGGGCATCGCGCTCACGACCGCCATTCGCTGATGGAGCGAGACGTTCGGCTCCTACAAAGCTAGGACAGGCGGTCGCATCTGTCTCCACAATTACTCGGACTTCCTACTATCTGAGACGGCGCTCGGCTCACACCGGCTGCCGGACGGCCCTCAGTTCGCGGATGAGCGCCCGGACAGCCAGGGATTTCGCCAGCTCAGGGGTGGTGACGTAGCCCACGGACCGGGTCGGTCGCTCCGGTCCGAGATCGGTGATCTCCACCGAGGGCGGTGCTCCGATCAGGGAGAGCTCCGGCATCACGGCCATACCGAAACCACTGCTCACCATCGAGAGCACCGCTCCGTCGTCCTCGGCCTCGACGGTCGCCGCCGGCAGCCACTCCTGCTCCGCCCACCATCGACGGGTGTAGGAGGTGCAGTTCTCCGCCCAGTCGACGAGCGGCAGCGAGCGCGGCGCCGGATGTCCGGCCGGGTGCACCAGCGCGTACGCCTCCTCGACCAGCACGCCCCCGACGAGCCGCGGCGGTACGGGGGAGGTCGTCCCGATCGTCGCGATACCGAGGTCCGCCCGCCCGTCGAGGACTTCGCCGGCCGTCCCGCGCCCCACCTCCCGCACGATCCGCACCTCCGGGACGAGGTCCGGGTGCCGGGCGGCGAGCCGCTCCAGTGCGCGCGGCAGCAGATGGAGGGCGGCGCTGCGGAAGGCGGCGATCCGCAGCGGCCCGGCGACGGTGCCGCTCTCGGCCCCGCGCACCTCCGCGGCCATCACCTCCAGGAGCCGCAGCACCCGCCGGGCATGGGCGAGGGCCCGCTCCCCGGCGGCGGTGGGCGCGGCCCCGTTCCGCCCCCGGTCGAAGAGGACCACGCCGAGCTTGCGCTCACTGGTCCGTACGGAGTGGGAGACGGCGGACTGGGTCGTACCGAGCGCCCGGGCGGCGGCCGAGAAGCCGCGCTCCCTCCCGACGGCGAGGAGAACGCGCAACTCGTGCGGCGCCAGGTCGGTCATCGGGCTTCCACCTCGGGGTATGAGGGACTTCGATGGACCGGATTGATCCATCGGAGCAACCTACTGCCCGGCCTCCGGATTCCTTTCTACGGTCTCCCTCATGACGCACAGCACCATGATCACCGTCCATCAGACCGCCCGCCCCGACGGTTTCCCCACCTCCGACCACTTCGCCTTCACGGAGGCCCCGGTCCCCTCCCCGGCGCCCGGTACCGCACTCGTCGAGAACCTCCTCTGGTCCGTGGACCCGTACCACCGCGAGGCGATGGACGGCGACTTCCTGTGGACACTCGGCTCCCCCATGGAGGGCCGCACCCTGGGTCGCGTCCTGGACTCCCGTACCCCCGCGCTCTCCGCCGGCGACCTGGTCCTGCACCGCAAGGGCTGGCGTACGCACTCCCTGGTAGCGCCCGACGAGGTGCGCGCCGTCCCGGACTTCGAGGGCGTGCCACTCACCGCGCATCTGAGCGTCCTGGGCGGCACGGGCCTCTCGGCATACGTGGGTCTGACCCGGATCGCCCGGCTTCAGCCGGGCGAGGACCTGTTCGTCTCGGCCGCCGCGGGCGGTGTCGGCACGGCGGCCGGCCGTTTCGCCCGACTGCTGGGCGCCGGGCGGCTCGTCGGCAGCGCGGGTTCGGCGCGGAAGGTCGCGTATCTGACGGAGGAGGCGGGCTTCGACGCGGCCTTCGACTATCACGACGGGCCGGTGGCGGAGCTGCTCGCGAAGGCGGCGCCGGAGGGTGTGGACGCGGTGCTCGACGGGGTGGGCGGGGACCATCTGGAGGCGGCGATCGCCTCACTGCGCGAGCACGGCCGGATCGCCTGGGTCGGCGCGGTCGCCCAGTACCACGCGCTCTCCGCTCCCCCGCCGGCCCCGCGCAACCTCTTCGACCTGGTGGAGAAGAGTATCCGCCTCGAAGGCTTCCTGGTCAGCAACCACACGGACGCGCAGCAGGAGTTGTACGACTTCGCCGTGCCGCATCTGCGGAGCGGGCGGCTGCCGCTGGACGTGACGGTGAAGGAGGGCTTCGAGCACATCGTGGACGCGTTCCTGGGGATGCTGCGCGGCGAGAACATCGGGAAGATGCTGGTGTCCCGATCCGGCTAGCGTCGCCGGCCGGATCGGGGCAGGGCCGGAGCCGTCCCACCACCGAGGCTCCGGAGCCGTCTCACCACCGAGACCGGCGACTCGCGGCACTACCGGGAGGCCGGGCCCGCCGACGCACCCGTCCTGCTTCTGCTGCACGGGTTCCCCACCAGCTCGCACATGTTCCGCGACCTGATCCCGCGGCTCGCCGACCCGTTCCGGCTGATCGCCCCCGACCATCTCGGCTTCGGCCGCAGCGCGGCGCCGTCGGCCGAGGAGGGCCTCGGCGCCGAGGCCTGGGCACCGGCCCTCGCGATGATCGCCGACCGGACCCCCGGGACCGAGGAGCCCGTACGCTCCATCCGCTCGCTCGACGGCATCAGATGGCAGTACGAGACGGGCGTCCCGGCCGGGTTCCGCGACCTGCTCAGCCCGGACGCCTGGCACCACGATGCCGCCCTGATGGCCCGGGACGGCCAGGACGCGATCCAGCTCGACCTGATCGGCGACTACGGCTCCAACTTCGCCCTCCACCCCGCCTTCCAGGAGTACTTCCGCACCACGCAGGTCCCCCTGCTGGCCGTCTGGGGCGAGGGAGACGAGGTCTTCGTCCCGGCGGGCGCGAAGGCCTTCCCGGCGACCTTCCCGACGCGGAGATCCACCTTCTGCCGACGGTCCACTTCGCCCTGGAGACGCATGCGCCGCGGATCGCCGAGCTGATCGCCGACTTCCTCACGCGGCGCGTCCCCGTCAGGCCGTGGCCTTCTCCAGATCGCGGACCATTCGCTCGATCCAGTCGGTGAACTCCGCTCGACCGCGTGCCTCGTCCCCGCACATGGCCGCGACCTGTGCGTCCGTGATCCGGTCGGGTCCCGACACGGTCAGCAGCCGGTGCAGCTCCTTCATCAGGGACGTCATCCGCAGCGCGTCGAGGTGCTCGATCGCGTCGACGCCGTGCCCGGGGCGGATCGTCGTCGAACCAGGCATGTCGTACCTCCTCGCCGAGCCCCCTCCCAGCAGCGTAAGCCCAGCGCATGAGAACCGCCCCCGTCCTGGTTTGGGGGTCCAGGAGGGGGGCGGTGTCAGGGGTGGGCCTCAGGGCGGCCCAGGGGGCGTCAGCCCATGTGGGGGTAGCCGTACTCGGTCGGCGGGACCAGCGTCTCCTTGATCGCGCGAGTCAGCGTCCAGCGCATGAGGTTCTGCGGGGCGCCCGCCTTGTCGTTCGTACCCGAGGCGCGGCCGCCGCCGAAGGGCTGCTGGCCGACGACGGCGCCGGTCGACTTGTCGTTGATGTAGAAGTTGCCCGCGGCGAAGCGGAGCTTCTCCATCGTGTACGCCGTGGCGGCACGGTCGCCGGAGATGACCGAGCCGGTCAGCGCGTAGTCCGAGGCCGACTCCATCTGGGTCAGCATCTCGTCGTACTTGTCGTCCTCGTAGACGTGGATCGCGAGGATCGGGCCGAAGTACTCTGTCGTGAAGACCTCGTTCGAAGGGTCGGTGCACTCGATGACGGTCGGGCGGACGAAGTAGCCCTCCGAGTCGTCGTACGTGCCACCGGCGACGATCGTGCAGGTGTCGTCCGCCTTCGCGCGGTCGATCGCGGCCTTGTTCTTGGCGAACGCGCGCTCGTCGATGACGGCGCCGATGAAGTTCGTCAGGTCGGTCACGTCACCCATCTTGATGCCGTCGACCTCGGCCGCGAACTCCTCCTTGAAGCCCGAGTTCCAGAGGGAGGCCGGGACGTACGCACGCGAGGACGCGGAGCACTTCTGGCCCTGGAACTCGAAGGAGCCGCGGGTCAGCGCGGTCTTCAGGATCGCGCGGTCGGCGCTCGGGTGGGCGACGACGAAGTCCTTGCCACCGGTCTCGCCGACGATCCGCGGGTACGAGCGGTACGACTCGATGTTGTTGCCGACCGTCTTCCACAGGTGCTGGAAGGTCCTGGTCGAACCGGTGAAGTGGATGCCGGCCAGGTCCCGGTGGTTGAGGGCCACCTCGGAGACGGCGATGCCGTCGCCCGTGACCAGGTTGATGACGCCCTTCGGCAGACCGGCCTCCTCCAGGAGCTCCATCAGGAGCACGGCGGAGTGGGTCTGGGTCGGGGACGGCTTCCAGACCACCACGTTGCCCATGAGGGCGGGGGCGGTGGGCAGGTTGCCCGCGATGGCCGTGAAGTTGAAGGGCGTGATCGCGTAGACGAAGCCCTCGAGCGGGCGGTGGTCGAGGCGGTTCCAGACACCGGGCGAGTTCGCCGGCGGCTGCTCGGCCAGGATCTGGCGGGCGTACGCCACGTTGAAGCGCCAGAAGTCGACGAGCTCGCAGGGGGTGTCGATCTCGGCCTGCTGCGCGGTCTTGGACTGGCCCAGCATGGTGGAGGCGGCCAGCGTCTCGCGCCAGGGGCCGGCCAGCAGCTCGGCGGCGCGCAGGATGATCGCGGCGCGATCGTCGAAGGACATCGCGCGCCAGGCCGGGGCGGCGGCCAGGGCGGCGTCGATGGCGTCCTGGGCGTCCTGCCGGGTCGCGCCGGCGAAGGTGCCGATGACGGACTTGTGGTTGTGCGGCTGCACGACGTCGACGCGCTCGCCGCCGCCCATGCGCTTCACGCCGCCGATGGTCATCGGCAGGTCGCGCGGGTTGTCGGCCAGCTCCTTGAGCTTGGCCTCCAGACGGGCGCGCTCGGGGGAACCGGGGGCGTAGCTGTGCACCGGCTCGTTGACCGGAGCGGGGACCTGGGTCACAGCGTCCATGAGTCTCGAAACTCCTTTTGAGGGGTGGGCTCAGCCCTTGGTGAGGATGGAGCGGACGAAGAAGAGGAGGTTGGCCGGCTTCTCCGCGAGGCGGCGCATGAAGTAGCCGTACCAGTCGGTGCCGTACGCGGTGTAGACACGCATGCGGTGTCCCTCGGCGGCGAGACGGTTCTGCTCCTCGCTGCGGATGCCGTACAGCATCTGGAACTCGTACTCGTCCAGCTTGCGCCCCGCGCGGCGGGCGAGCTCCTGGCCGATGGAGATCAGCCGGGGGTCGTGGGAGCCGATCATCGGGTAGCCCTCGCCCTCCATCAGGATCTTCATGATCCGGACGTAGGCCCGGTCGATCTCGGGCTTGTCCTGGATGGCGACGGAGGCGGGCTCCTTGTAGGCGCCCTTCACGATCCGGACCCGGGAGCCGTTGGCGGCGAGGCGGCGGGCGTCGTCCTCGGTGCGGAAGAGGTACGCCTGGATGACGCAGCCGGTCTGCGGGAAGTCCTTCCGCAGTTCCTCGTGGATGGCGAACATCGAGTCGAGGGTGGTGTGGTCCTCGGCGTCCAGGGTGACCGTGGTGCCGATCTCGGCGGCGGCCGCGACGACCGGGCGGACGTTGGCGAGGGCCAGCTCATGACCGCCCGTCCGTCGTCCACCGCCCTCGACCGAGAGCCCTGCGGGCGCGCCCCCCTCGATCTCCAGCGACTGACCGAACATCGAGAGCTTGACGGACATCTCGGCGCGCTCGCCGAGGCCCAGCTCCTTCAGGCGGCCGATCAGCTCCAGGTAGGCGTCACGCGCGGCGTGGGACTGCTCGACGGTGGTGATGTCCTCACCGACGACGTCGAGGGTGACCTCCAGGCCGCGGCCGGTGATGTCCTGGACGATCGGGATGACGTGGTCGACCCTCTCACCGGCGATGAACCGGTCCACGACCTGCTTGGTCCCGGGGGCGGCCGACACGAAACGGCGCATCTTGTCGCTGCGGGACGCGGCGAGGATCACGGGACCCAGCACGGGGACCTCCAGAAGGGCAGGGTGACGAAGGGTGCCTACCCGAACTTTCGTAAGCAATCGGGAACAGCACGGAGAACCACCGTGAAACCTAAGGATCGCTCCGATCCTCTGCCATCGACAGCTGTCACGCATCCGTGCGCGGCATCTCATACAAATGTCTGAAGGGGTGCGAGAATGACACCGTGAAGGGCGATTACCAAGAACTGGTGGACGAGATCTCCGCGCTTCTGGGAGCGCCTGCGACGCTGGAGAACCGTGACTTCGGGCTGATCGCCTTCGGCGCCCACGACAGCGGCAGTGACTTCGACGAAACGACGCTGGACCCGGTCCGGACGCGCTCGATCCTGACCCGGAAGTCGACCCCGGCGGTCCGCGCCTGGTTCGAGGGCTTCGGCATCACCCGGGCGACGGGCCCGGTCCGTATCCCGGCCGCCCCGGACGCCGGGGTGTTCCGGGACCGGATCTGTCTTCCCGTACGGCATCGGGGCGTCGTCCTCGGGTACGTCTGGCTGCTGGACGCCGAGCCCCATCCCACGCACGCCCAGCTCACGGCGGCCATGGAGGTCGCCACCCGGATCGGCGGCCTGCTCGCGGACGAGGAGCGCGCGGGTTCGGACCTCTCCCGCGAGTTGCGGGCGGCCCTGACGGCGGAGCGCGGCTGGCAGTACGACATGGCGCTCACGGCGCTGCGTACGGCCCTGGGGCCGGACGCGGACGGGCTGCACGCGATGGCGTGCGTGGCGCCCTGGCCGGGTGAGGACAGCCCGTCGCCCCGTACGGTCCCGGCCGCCGCGGCGCTCTGCACCGTGCCGTGGCGCCTCCCGGCGGGCCCGTCGAAACGGGGCGGGGGCCAGGCCGGCGGATCCGACGGTGAGCCGGAGCCGGCGCGGACCACGGCCCTCGGCGGCGAGGGCGCGTGGGCGCTCGGCGTGCTGGTACGGCTGCGGGCCGCGGACAACCTCGCGCCCGCCGCCTCGGCGGCCGGGCGGCTGCGGGACACCGCGGGCCCGGGAGCCGTCGCCGGGGTCTCGCTCCCGCGCCGAGGGCTCGCCGATCTGGACACCGCCTGGCACGAGGCCGCGGCGGGCGCGCGGGCGGCAACGGCCCAGCCGGGGCTCGGCCCACTGGCCGAATGGTCGGCCATCGGCCCGTACCGCCTGCTCACCGCCCTCCCCCGAACCGACCCGGACCCGGTGGTCCGAGCCCTGCTCACCCCCGACCACACCGAACTGGCCCACACCGCCGAGGTGTTCCTCGACCACGCGGGCCAGGCGGGCCGTACGGCGGCGGCCCTCGGCATCCACCGCCAGACGCTCTACTACCGCCTCTCGCGCGTCGAGCGGCTGACGGGCCTCGACCTGGACTCGGGCGAGGACCGCCTGCTGCTGCACATGGCACTGAAGGCGGCCAGGCTCTGAGCGTGAGCCCACTTCCGGCAGGTTCATAGGATCTCCCCATGACCACGGGGAGTTGGGCACCGCCGACGTACACCGAGCAGCTGCTGTACGAGGCCGGTGAGCGGGGGGACCGGGCGGCCGTCCTGGACGCCCTCGGGCGGACCCGTCTCTACGTGCTCCTCCCCCGGCTGCAGGCCGACGTGCCCGGACACACCCCGCCGCTCCCCAGCCGGCGCGACAAGGCCGCCCGGCGCACCGTCGTACCGGTGCTGACCGAGGGCATGCTGCCGCCGTGGCACCCGGAGTGGGTCTTCAGGCAGACCACGATCGACCGCCTCGCCGCCGCCTGGCCGAACGACCGGTGGTGGCTGGCGGTCAACCCGGACACCCCGTTCGAGGCCGCCCTGCCGGCCCGGTCCGCCGACCGGCGGGCCTGGCAGGAAGCGGGCGCGCGCGGCGGCGGCCCCGCGCGGCTGCGCCTGCTCACCCACACAGGCGGGCACCTGCACGGCCCGGTCGCGCACGCCCTCGCGCTCGGCGCGCACCTCGCCGTGCTCAACGGCCTGGTGTGGAACGGGCTCGGCGCGCAGTACGAGGACTACCCCACCGATGTCGCCCGGCTGCGCAGGCCGTGGGCGGTCCGCCACCGCGCGGACTTCCGGGAGAAGCTGCGGACCCTGATCGCCACCCGGCTCGTCGGCCGGATCCCCGAGGCCGTCCTCGGGGTCCGGCGCCGTCTCACCGCGCGGCTGGGCGGCCTGCCCTCCGACGAGCAGTGGGCGGCGGCGGTCACCGAGACCTTCCAGCTGGAGGACCCCTACGGCGAGGACCGGGCCGAGGCCATGGAGTTCCTGCGCCGGATCATCCACTACGAGGGGCGGTTCCGCGTCGACGGCCTGCTCCCGCCGGGCGGCCGGGTCGACACCCTCGCCGCCTTCGACCACGGCCGCGCCGTCAACGTCGTGCGGCTGGCGCTCGGCGCGCGCTACTGCGATCCGCAGGAGGCGGAGCAGTCCGTCCTGAGCGTCCTCGAAGCCGCCCGGCGGACCTACGGCTCCTGGGAGGAGTTCTCGCTCGGCTATGTGCTGGCCCGGCTGATCCACTTCGACGAGGGTGATGACCCCGAACCGATGTACCAGGAATCCCTCACCGTCCACCGCACGCTCACGCAGGACGCGTCGAGCCCCTACCGGAACATCCCGTGGTCATGAGTCCTCGCCGTCCGCCCGCACCGCAGGGCGCCCCCTGGATCCCGCCGTCCGAGACCGAGCAGCTGCTGTACGAGGCGGGGCGCCGCGGCGATCTCGCGGGGCAGGTCCGTGTCCTGGCCGGGGCCGAACTCTTCATCGCCGCCTCCAAGGCCGAGGTGGACGCCGACCCGGAAGCCGTCTGGTGGCGCGCCCAGCAGGTGGCCAAGGGACTCCTCGTCCGGCCGGTCCTGACGCGCGGGATGCTGCCGCCCTGGCATCCGGAGTGGGTCTTCCACCAGGTCACCCTGCGCTGGGCCGCCGAGTTCGACTGGCGCGACCCCCGGGTTCTCCTCTCGGTCAACGGCGGCACCCCCGGCCAGTTGCTGTTGCCCGCCACGCCCGAGCACCGCGCGGGGTGGCTGCGGGCGTACGCCGAGAAGGAGCGGGGTCCGGGCGACCGGTTCGTCGCACTGCGGCACGGCCCCCTGCACGGTCCGCTCGCCTTCGGCCTCGCCTGCGGCGCCCATCTGGCGTTCGGCAACGGCGTCCCGTGGAACGACGTGGGCTCGGCGTACATGGGGTACACCACCGTCCTCGACACGCTCCGCGACGGATGGGACGTCGCCGACCGCGAGGGCTGGCACAAGGAGCTGGACGCGCTGCTCGACGGGCGCAACAGCCCGCCGGAGCCGGACTTCGCCCTCCGGGTCCGCGAGGAGCTGCGGGCCGCCCGTGGCGCGGTGCCCTCGCCGGACGAATGGCGCGAGACGGCCGCCGGGCACGCCCAGGACCTGGGCGCGAGCCCGGTGACGGTGCGGCACATCGAGGCACTGGTGCGCCGCATCCTGCGCTACGAGGCCCGGTTCCGGGCCGACGGGCTGCTCGCGCCGGACGGGCGGGTGCGGAAGACGGTCGCGTACGACTACGGCCGGGCGGTGAACATGGCCCGCTGGGGTCTGACGGCCCGGTTCTGCGCGCCCCCGGAGGCGGAACAGGCCATCGTCCACGCGGGCGCGCTCGCCCGCTCGGCCTACGGGTCGTGGGAGGAGTACTCGGCGGGGTACGCGCTCGGGCGGGTGCTGCGCTTCGACGCGGAGGAGTACGGCTCGTACCACGAGGACAACGTGGCCGCCCACCGCGTCCTGACGGAGCACGAGGGCAGCCCCTGGCGGAACATCCCGTGGCGCTGAGGCGCGCCGCCACGCCGACTCCGGGCGGGACCGGCGCTATCGCTCCCCCATCAGCGCCTTGAGCCCTTCGGTCAGGTCGTCGGCGGTCGGAGCCGTCTCCGGGTCCACCATCCACTGGATCATCACGCCCGTCGCCAGGGCCTGGCAGAGCAGTCCCGCGACCCGGGCCTTCTCGGGGTCGGCCTCCGGGTCCAGGCCGAGGAAGACCTCGGCCATCGCCAGCCGGCCCTCTCGCTGCGGCTCCTTGACGGCCTCGCGGAGATTCTCGTCGTCGTCGAGGCGGGTGACGACCTCCGTCTGGAGCTTCCAGACCGGCCGGCCGGCGCCGGCGGCGGCGATGACCCGCTCCCAGACGGTGTGGAAGCGCTCGTACGGGTCCGCGGGGAGCGTCTTGCCCTCCTCACCGCTCCCGGCCGGGCCCACCCGGTTGCCCCACTCCTCCGTGAGCGCGAGGAACGCCTGCTGGAGCAGGGCCTCCTTGGAACCGTAGTGGTAGCCGATGGAGGCCAGGTTGGTGCCCGAGGCGGCGACGATGTCGCGGGCCGTGGTGCGGGCGTACCCCTTCTCCAGGAGGCAGCGCTTGGCGCCGTCCAGCAGGTCTTCCCTGTGTCCGATGAGAGCACCGTACCCGGCCGCCATACGATCGTGTAAGACGATCGTCTAGCGCACCGGGTACGGGTACCTGTGCGGGACCGGGCCGCGCCCGGACCGGGATCAGACCAGGTTGACCGAGCGGGCCGACGCCGCGCCGATCTCGTCCGAGATCTCCGTGAGCACCGCCGACGGGACGGTGTCGTCCACGGTGAGGAGGACGAGCGCCTCGCCGCCCTCCTCCGCGCGCGCCACCTGCATGCCCGCGATGTTCAGACCGGCCTCGCCGAGGATGCGGCCCACGGTGCCGACGACACCCGGGCGGTCCTCGTAGCGGAGCACCACCATGTGGTCGGCGAGCGCCACGTCCACGTCGTAGTCACCGACGGCGACGATCTTCTGGAGGTGCTTGGGGCCGGCCAGCGTGCCGGAGACCGCGACCTCCTCGCCACTCGAGAGCGTGCCGCGCACGGTGACCACGTTGCGGTGGTCGGGGGACTCGCTGGAGGTCGTCAGACGGACCTCGACACCACGCTCCTGCGCGAACAGCGGGGCGTTGACGTACGACACGGTCTCGTCGACCACGTCCTCGAACACGCCCTTGAGCGCGGAGAGTTCGAGCACCTTGACGTCGTGCTGGGTGATCTCGCCGTACACCTCGACGTCGAGCCGCGCCGCGACCTCGCCCGCGAGCGCGGTGAAGATGCGGCCGAGCTTCTCGGCGAGCGGCAGACCGGGCTTGACGTCCTCGGCGATGACACCGCCCTGGACGTTGACCGCGTCCGGGACCAGCTCGCCGGCGAGCGCGAGGCGCACCGAACGGGCGACCGCGATACCGGCCTTCTCCTGAGCCTCGTCCGTGGACGCGCCGAGGTGCGGGGTGCAGACGACCTGGTCGAGCTCGAAGAGCGGGGAGTCCGTGCAGGGCTCCTTCGCGTACACGTCGAGGCCCGCGCCGGCGACCCGGCCCTCCTTGAGCGCCGAGTACAGCGCCTCCTCGTCCACGATCCCGCCGCGCGCGGCGTTGACGATGCGGACGGAGGGCTTGACCTTGTGCAGGGCCTCGTCGCCGATGAGACCGAGGGTCTCGGGGGTCTTCGGCAGGTGGACGGTGATGAAGTCGGCGACCTCCAGGAGCTCGTCCAGGGCCAGCAGCTTCACCCCCATCTGCGCGGCGCGGGCGGGCTGCACGTAGGGGTCGTACGCGACGATCTTCATGCCGAACGCGGACATCCGCTGGGCGACCAGGACGCCGATGCGGCCGAGACCGACGACGCCGAGGGTCTTCTCGCTGAGCTCGACGCCGGTGTACTTGGAGCGCTTCCACTCGCCGTTCTTCAGCGCGGTGTTGGCCTGCGGGATGTTGCGCGCGGTGGCGACGAGCAGACCGCACGCGAGCTCGGCGGCGGTGACGATGTTGGAGGTCGGGGCGTTCACGACCATCACGCCGGCCTTGGTGGCGGCGGAGACGTCGACGTTGTCCAGGCCGACACCGGCCCGGGCCACGACCCGGAGCTTGTTCGCGGCGGCGATGGCCTCCGCGTCGACCTTGGTGGCGGAGCGGACGAGGATCGCGTCCACGTCGGCGATGGCGGGGAGCAGCTCGGCGCGGTCCGCGCCGTTGCAGTGCCGGATCTCGAAGTCCGGGCCCAGTGCGTCGACGGTGGCGGGCGACAGCTCTTCAGCGATGAGTACGACAGGTTTCGAGCTCACGTGAGTCCTCACAGATCCATGGGGGCACCTCCCGCGCGCGCAGCGCTGCGGGGGAGGACGGCCGTCCCGACGGCCGCAGGCGGTGGAGGGGGCTTGCCGCGTGAAAGCGCACGACGCTGTGGGCCTGAACGCGTATGTTGTTGAGCAGTGTAGTGGTGCGTCGGCGTCGATCATGCGCCTCGTTGGAAGGATCACCCGTCCGTGGTTGGACGGCCTGTCCAACGACGCGGGGAGGGGCCGGACGCTGTGTCCGGCCCCCCACGAAGGCTTACGCCTCCTCGTCGTTCACCCAGCTCATGAGCTTGCGCAGCTCCTTGCCGGTGGTCTCCAGGAGGTGCTTCTCGTCCTGGGTCTTGTACTCGTTGTACTTCTTCAGACCGCCGTGGTACTCGTCCATCCAGTTCTGGGCGAAGGTGCCGTCCTGGATCTCCGCGAGGACCTTCTTCATCTCGGCCTTGGTGGCGTCGGTGATGATCCGCGGGCCGGTGATGTAGTCGCCCCACTCGGCGGTCTCGGAGACGGACCAGCGCATCTTCTCCAGGCCGCCCTCGTACATGAGGTCGACGATGAGCTTCAGCTCGTGCAGGCACTCGAAGTAGGCGATCTCCGGCTGGTAGCCGGCCTCGACCAGGGTCTCGAAGCCCGCCTTGACGAGGGCGCTGGCGCCACCGCACAGGACGGCCTGCTCACCGAACAGGTCGGTCTCGGTCTCCTCGGTGAAGGTCGTCTTGATGACGCCCGCACGCGTGCCGCCGATGGCCTTGGCGTACGAGAGCGCCAGGGCGAAGGCGTTGCCCGTCGCGTCCTGCTCGACCGCGGCGATCGCGGGGACGCCGCGGCCCTCCTCGTACTGGCGGCGGACCAGGTGGCCCGGGCCCTTCGGGGCGACGAGCGCGACGTCGACGCCGGCCGGGGGCTTGATGAAGCCGAAGCGGACGTTGAAGCCGTGCGCGAAGAAGAGGGCGTCGCCGTCCTTCAGGTTCGGGGCGATCGACTCCTCGTAGACCTTGGCCTGGATCGGGTCCGGGATCAGGATCATGATGACGTCGGCCTCGGCGGCGGCCTCGGCGGGCGTCACCACGCGCAGGCCCTGCTCCTCGGCCTTGGCCTTGGACTTGGAGCCCTCGTGCAGACCGACACGGACGTCGACACCCGAGTCACGGAGCGACAGCGCGTGGGCGTGGCCCTGGCTGCCGTAACCGATCACCGCGACCTTGCGGCCCTGGATGATGGACAGGTCGGCATCGTCGTCGTAGAACAGCTCGGCCACTGGGAATCTCCTTGGTGTGCTGGTGTTGCGTCCCACCGTACGGCGGGCGGGGGAAGGGAAGTCTTCTGTCTCGCCAGGCGGACCGGTCGACGGACGCGTCGACGGACCGCCCTGGAGGCCGGCCGTAGTGGCCGGTCAGGCGCTGCGGTCGAGGGCCCGCAGGGAACGGTCCGTGATGGACCGCGCACCACGCCCTATGGCGATCGTGCCGGACTGCACGAGCTCCTTGATGCCGAACTGCTCCAGCATCTTGAGCATCGCGTCGAGCTTGTCACTCGAACCGGTGGCCTCGATGGTGACCGCCTCGGGCGAGACGTCCACGGTCTTGGCGCGGAACAGCTGGACGATCTCGACGATCTGGGAGCGGGTCTCGTTGTCGGCGCGGACCTTCACCAGGACGAGCTCGCGCTGGATCGCAGCGGAGGGCTCGAGTTCGACGATCTTCAGGACGTTGACCAGCTTGTTGAGCTGCTTGGTCACCTGCTCCAGCGGCAGGTCCTCGACATTGACCACGATCGTGATGCGGGAGATGTCGGGGTGTTCGGTGACACCGACGGCGAGCGAGTCGATGTTGAAGCCGCGGCGGGAGAACAGCGCGGCGATCCGGGCGAGGATGCCGGGGGTGTTCTCCACCAGGACGGAGAGCGTGTGCCTAGTCATGTGTCGTTCCTCTTCCTACGGCTCTCGGTCTCAGTCGTCTTCGTTGTCGCCGAAGTCGGGGCGGACGCCCCGGGCTGCCATGACCTCGTCGTTGGAGGTGCCGGCGGCGACCATGGGCCAGACCTGGGCGTCCTCGTGGACGATGAAGTCGATCACGACCGGGCGGTCGTTGATGGCGTTGGCCTCTTCGATGACCCTGTCCAGGTCGGCCGGGTCCTCGCAGCGCAGGGCGACACAGCCCATGGCCTCGGACAGCTTGACGAAGTCCGGGATACGGGTGCCCTTGCGGGGCGCCGTGCTGGCACCGACCTGGGAGCCGGTGGCCTCGTGGCCGGTCTCGTCGGCGTGCAGGACCGTGCTGGAGTAGCGCTGGTTGTAGAAGAGGGTCTGCCACTGGCGGACCATCCCGAGGGCGCCGTTGTTGATGATGGCGACCTTGATCGGGATGTTGTTGAGCGCGCAGGTGACGAGTTCCTGGTTCGTCATCTGGAAGCAGCCGTCGCCATCGATCGCCCAGACCGGGCGGTCCGGCATGCCGGCCTTGGCACCCATGGCGGCGGGGACGGCGTAGCCCATCGTTCCGGCGCCGCCGGAGTTCAGCCAGGTGGCCGGCTTCTCGTAGTCGATGAAGTGCGCCGCCCACATCTGGTGCTGGCCGACGCCGGCCGCGTAGATGGTGTCGGCGGGGGCCAGCTGACCGATGCGCTGGATGACCTGCTGCGGCGAGAGGCTGCCGTCCTCCGGCAGGTCGTAGCCGAGCGGGTACGTCTCGCGCCAGCGGTTCAGGTCGCTCCACCAGGAGGTGTAGTCGCCCTGGTTGCCTTCGCTGTACTCGGCCTGGACGGCCTGGACCAGGTCGGCGATGACCTCGCGGGCGTCACCGACGATCGGGACGTCGGCGGCGCGGTTCTTGCCGATCTCGGCCGGGTCGATGTCCGCGTGGACGATCTTGGCGAAGGGGGCGAAGCTGTCCAGCTTGCCGGTGACGCGGTCGTCGAAGCGGGCTCCGAGGGCGACGATCAGGTCGGCCTTCTGCAGCGCGGTGACGGCTGTGACCGCACCGTGCATGCCCGGCATTCCCACGTGCAGCGGGTGGCTGTCGGGGAACGCGCCCAGCGCCATCAGGGTGGTGGTGACGGGGGCTCCGGTGAGCTCGGCGAGCACCTTCAGCTCGGCGGTGGCGCCGGCCTTCAGGACGCCGCCGCCGACGTACAGGACCGGGCGCCTTGCGCCGGTGATCAGCTTGGCGGCCTCGCGGATCTGCTTGGCGTGCGGCTTGGTCACCGGGCGGTAGCCGGGCAGGTCGGTCTGCGGCGGCCAGCTGAAGGTGGTCTTCGCCTGCAAGGCGTCCTTGGCGATGTCGACCAGGACCGGGCCGGGACGGCCGGTGGAGGCGATGTGGAAGGCCTCGGCGATCGTCCTCGGGATGTCCTCGGCCTTGGTGACCAGGAAGTTGTGCTTGGTGATCGGCATCGTGATGCCGCAGATGTCCGCCTCCTGGAAGGCGTCCGTGCCGATGGCCTTGGAGGCGACCTGGCCGGTGATCGCGACCAGCGGGACGGAGTCCATGTGGGCGTCGGCGATCGGCGTGACCAGGTTGGTGGCGCCGGGACCGGAGGTCGCCATGCAGACGCCGACCTTGCCGGTCGCCTGGGCGTAGCCGGTTGCGGCGTGGCCCGCGCCCTGCTCGTGGCGGACCAGGATGTGGCGGACCTTCTGGGAGTCCATCATCGGGTCGTACGCGGGGAGGATGGCGCCGCCCGGAATACCGAAGACGGTGTCGGCCCCCACTTCCTCGAGAGAACGGATGAGGGACTGCGCACCCGTGACGTGCTCGACGGTGGTGGCGATCTGTCCGCCGCTACGGGCCCGCGGCTGCGGATGGTGCCCGGTGGCCTGCTCGGTCATCAGCATTCTCTTCTCGAAGCAGAGGGTTTTTGCGAGGGTTTGGGGGGAGCCGGTGCAACAAAAAACCCCTCGTGCCGGGAGGCAAGCGAGGGGAGCGCGTCGGTAGCGTTTCAAGCCGGGCCGTCATGGCCCTGCTTCAGCCGACGCGCTTTCCAAGTACGAGAATTCGGGTGCGCATGGCACTGACCCTCCCCCCGACGCACTATCAGTGTCAAGTGGGTGGGACGGGCGTCTCATTATTTGAGCGCATCGGGTGATGGTTTCCGGCCGGAACCGCCTCGCCACCGGGGACGGGGTACTCCTCCCGCACGAGCGCGCGGCGCAGCCGGTACTCGTCGAGCGGGCCCGAGAACGCCATTCCCTGGCCGTGGGTGCAGCCCATGGCGCGCAGGGTGAGCACCTGCTCGGGGACGTCCACGCCGTCGGCGACGGACTGCAGCCCGAGATCGGAGGCGATCCGGAGCAGTCCGCTGGTGATCTTGCGGAGCCGGGCGGACTCCACCACGCCCTCGACGAGTCCCCGGTCCAGCTTCAGTACGTCGACGGGGAGGCGGCGCAGCGCGTTGATGGCCGCGTAGCCGCTGCCGAAGCCGTCGAGCGCGATCCGGACGCCGAGCCGGCGCAGAACGACCAGGCGCTGCTCCAGGTCGTCGAAGGAGACCCGGGGGTCACTGTCGGCCAGCTCGATCACCAAAGAGCCCGACGGGAGCTCGTACCGGGTCAGCAGCGCCTCGACAGAGCCGAGCGGCAGCGAGCGGTCGAGCAGGCGACGGGCGGAGAGCCGGACGGAGACCGGGGTCCGGTGGCCCAACGCGGCCCGCTCGGCGGCCTGCTCGACGGCCTGCTCCAGGAGCCAGCGGCCGAGCTGGGCGACCCGCTCGCCGTCCTCGGCGACCCGAAGGAACTCCGCCGGGGTGAAGAGGACGCCCTGGGCGGAGCGCCAGCGGGCCTGGGCGGCGACGGCGGTGATCCGGCCGGTGGAGAGGTCCACCACCGGCTGGTGGAGCAGGGCGAACTCGCCGTCGTCCAGCGCGGTGCGCAGCCGGGTGGCCAGTTCGGTCCTGCGGACGATCTCGGCCTGCATCTGCGGGGCGTACATCTCGACGCGGTCCTTGCCGGCCGCCTTGGCCCGGTACATGGCCAGGTCGGCGTTGCGCAGCAGGTCCCCGGCGCTGATGCCGGGCTCGGCGAAGGCGACGCCGATGGAGGCGGCCACCCGCACCTCGTTCCCGCCCTCGACCTGGTACGGCTGGGAGAGCGTGAGGCGCAGCCGGTCGGCGATCTCGCGGACCTGGTACTCGCGGGCGGAGCGGTCGCGTGCGCCGTCACCGAGGATGAGCGCGGCGAACTCGTCGCCGCCGAGCCGGGCGGCGGTGTCCCCGGCCCGTACGGAGTCCTGGAGGCGGCGCGCGGCCTGGACGAGCAGCTCGTCGCCCGCCTGGTGGCCGAGCCGGTCGTTGACCGCCTTGAAGCCGTCGAGGTCGATGAAGAGCACGGCGGTGCCGGGGTCGGACGAGCGCCGGCCGGCGAGCGCCTTGCGGACGCGCCGGGTGAACAGCGCCCGGTTGGGCAGGTCGGTGAGCGGGTCGTGCTCGGCGTTGTGCTGGAGCTGGGCCTGGAGGCGGACCCGCTCGGTGACGTCCCGGCTGTTGAAGATCAGCCCACCCTGGTGGCGGTTGACGGTGGACTCGACGTTGAGCCAGTCACCGCGGCCGGAGCGGAAGCGGCACTCGATCCGTGTGGTCGGCTCCTCCGAAGGAGGAGCGGCCAGGAAGCGGCGGACCTCGTGGACGACTCCGCCGAGGTCCTCGGGATGGATGAGCGAGGCCAGCTCGGAGCCGATCAGGTCCTCGGCCTCCCGTCCGTAGACCCCGGAGGCGGCAGGGCTGACGTAGCGGAGTATGCCGGTGGGTGCTGCGATCATGATGACGTCGCTGGAGCCCTGTACCAGGGACCTGAAGTGGTTCTCCTTCTGGGCCAGTTCGTGGGTGAGGGCGATGTTGTCGAGGAGCATGATGCCCTGCCGTACGACCAGGGCGAGCACGACCGTACAGCCGGTGAAGACGACCACGCGGTCCACTCTGCGTCCCTCGACGACGTTGTACAGGATGCCGAGCGTGCAGACCGCGGCGGCGAGATACGGGGTGAGGGCGGCCAGCGAGCCGGCGACGGGGCGGCTGTGCTGGCGCTGGCCGCGCGGGGAGGGGGCGCCCTCGGACGTCCGGCGCACCCCCCAGGGGGCGTACGCCAGCAGCAGCGAGCCGGCGAACCAGCCGGCGTCGAGCAGTTGGCCGGAGGTGTAGCTCTCGCGCAGCAGCGGCGAGGTGAACAGGGCGTCGCACAGGACGGTGAGCGCGAGAGCGGCGATGGCGGTGTTGGTCGCCGAGCGGTTCGCCTGCGAGCGTCGGAAGTGCAGGGCGAGGACCATGCTGACGAGGACGATGTCCAGCAGGGGGTACGCCAGGGTGAGGGCGGTCCGGGCGACGCTCTCGCCCTCGAAGTGGGCGGTGTGCGCGAGGGCGAGGCTCCAGGAAAGGGTGAGCAGCGAGCCGCCGATGAGCCAGGCGTCGAGGGCGAGGCAGACCCATCCGGCCCGGGTGACGGGCTTCTTGGCGAGCACCAGCAGGCCGACGATGGCGGGCGGCGCGAAGAGCAGGAAGAAGACGTCCGCGACGGAGGGGCTGGGCACCTCCCTGTGGAGCACGACCTCGTACCACCCCCAGACGGCGTTCCCCGCGGCGGCCATCGCCGAGGAGAAGGCGAAGAGCAGCCAGGCCGGGCGGGAGCGGCTCTCGTGGACGCGGGTGTAGACGAAGCAGGAGACGGCCGCGGCGAGGGCGGCGACGCTGAGGCCGAAGTCACCCATGATCAGGGCCAGTTGTTCGGAACCCCAGCCGAGGGCGGCACCCGTCGCGTATCCCCCGCAGATCAACCCGAGGAGGATCTGGGTCAGGACCACCGGGGACCCTGAGCGGGGGCCGCGACGGCGCTCCCCCGAGCCGGGGGCGACGGCGGGTCCCGCGACGCGGCCGCGCTCGATGAGCGCGCCGGGGGCGCTCATCGCCACCGGGCTTTCGTCCGCACCAGGGCGCCGAGGCATCGTGAAGCGCCAGGCGCGACGCGCGGCGCTCGCGGCGTGGCCCGCGTCGGCCTCGACGGGGACTGAGGCGACCTCCGCGGAGACCGGAGCAGCCGGTGCGGGGCCCGAGGGGGCCAGGGGTGAGGCGAGTACTTCCAGGGCGTCCGCGTCGCGGTCCGGAGCTCCGGGACGCTGGGCCGTCGCGTGCGGCCCCGAGGCGTCCGGCTCGGCGGTGCGCCGGTCGGCCTGGACGGGGAGGCCGACTCCACCGGTCGGCCTGCGGAGTCCCGCGCCCTGACGGGGCGGCCCCGTGCCGTCGTCGCGCGCGAGGGTGGTCGACGGCAGCCCCGCCGCGTCGGATCGTCGGTCCGTCGCCCGTACGTCACCCGTCGCCCCCCTCGGAATCTGATGTCCCGTCACGTCGCTCCCCGGCGTCAGCTCGTACTCGACGCAGCCCCCCGCTTCGGGACGATACACCAGGACCGTCACTCAGGGACAGGGGTGCTGTACGCTGCGTGACGGGCCTGGGGTTCGCCGCAGGCGCACTGAGGGGGCGCTCCGCTCGGCCGCGCGGATCAGGTGGTCAGGACCACGTTCGCCAGCCGCTCCCCCGCCGTGAAACGGGTGAGCTGGGCCGCGATCAGCCGCTTGGCACGGGGCATGAACGCCGAAGTTGAGCCGCCGACATGGGGACTCACCAGAACACCGGGAGCGTGCCACAACGGGTGGCCCGGCGGCAGCGGTTCGGGATCGGTGACGTCGAGCGCGGCGGTGATCCGCCCGCTCTCGACCTCCTTGAGCAGCGCGGCGGTGTCCACGACGGGACCGCGGGCCACGTTCACCAGAAGGGCGCCGTCCTTCATCCGGGCGAGAAACCCCGCGTCGGCGAGGTGCCTGGTCCCGGGCGTGAGCGGAGTGGAGAGCACGACCACGTCCGCCTGCGGCAGAAGGGCGGGCAGCTCCGAGAGGGGATGGACGGGACCGCGCTCCGTGGCGCGTGCGGAGCGCGCGACGCGCATCACCCGCGCGCACTCGAAGGGCACGAGCCGGTCCTCGATGGCGGCGCCGATCGATCCGTACCCCACGATGAGGACGGACTTGTCGGCGAGGGCCGGATAGAAGCCGTCCCGCCACTCCTCCTTGTCCTGGCCCCTGACGAAGCCGGGGATCCCGCGCAGCGAGGCGAGGATCAGGGCCAGCGTCAGCTCGGCGGTGCTGGCCTCGTGGACGCCCTTGGCGTTGCACAGCTCGACGCCCGGGGGCAGTGAGCCGAGACCGGGCGTCACATGGTCCGTGCCCGCCGAGAGCGTCTGCACCGCGCGCACCGAGGTCATATGGGCGAGCGGCCGGACGGCGACCTCCGAGCCCTTCATGTACGGGACGACGTAGAAGACGCAGCGCGCCGGATCGGAGGGGAAGTCACGACCGCCTTCCCAGAGACGGTAGTTGAGTCCCGACGCGCCCGGGTCGGGAAGTCCTTCGATCTCGTCCGCGGGAATCGGAAGCCACACGTCGGCGGTCGTCTCATCGAATGTCATGACCGGGAGGCTATGCGAAGAATCCCGGTCGCCATTGGTTACTTTGGGGGCGGCACAGGGAGGGGTACCGGCAGGTGGAGCGCAGGACTATCGGGGCGGCGGCGCTCGACGTGGGCGCGGTCGGCCTGGGCTGTATGCCGATGAACTGGGCCTACGGAGCCTCGCAGCAGCGCGGTGACCGCTCGCTGCGTACGGTGCACGCGGCGCTCGACGCCGGGGTGAGTCTGCTCGACACCGCCGACATGTACGGCCCCTTCACCAACGAGCTGCTCGTGGGGCGGGCCCTGAGGGAACGCCGGGCGGAGGCGTTCGTGTCGACGAAGTGCGGTCTGCTCGTGGGTGACCAGCACATCGTGGCCAACGGCCGGCCCGGGTACGTACGGCGGGCCTGCGACGCCTCGCTGCGGCGGCTGCAGACGGACGTGATCGACCTCTACCAGCTGCACCGGGCGGATCCGGAGGTGCCGGTCGAGGAGACCTGGGGCGCGATGGCCGAGCTGGTGTCGGCCGGCAAGGTGCGGGCGCTCGGGTTCTGCGCGGTCGGAGCGCGGGCGGCACGGCGCGGCGGAGTTGCACACGTGTACGAGGGAACGATCCGGCAGTTGGAGCGGATCCAGCAGGTCTTCCCGGTGAGCGCGGTGGAGGCGGAGCTGTCGGTGTGGTCCCCGGAGGCGCTGGAGCGGCTGCTGCCGTGGTGTGAGGCGCGGGGCGTGGGGTTCCTGGCCGCGATGCCGCTGGGGAACGGGTTCCTGACCGGGACCCTGACCCCGGGCGGGGGCTTCGAGCCGGACGACCCACGGGCCAGGCATCCCCGGTTCACCGCCGAGATGATGGCCGCGAACCAGCCGCTGGTGGCGGGGCTGCGGCGGGTGGCCGCGCGGCACGGGGAGCACGTCACTCCGGCGCAGGTGACGCTGGCGTGGGCGCTGGCCCAGGGGCCGCACGTGGTGCCGATCCCGGGGGCGAAGCGGGAGTGCTGGGCGGTGGAGAACGCGCGGGCGGCGGAACTGGTGCTCACGGCCCGGGATCTCGCGGAGATCGCGGGGCTGCCCGGGCCGCGTGGATCGTGGGACTGAGAGCGCGAGCCGCAGGATCGGCGGTGAGAGCGGGAACCTGACCGGGCCGAGCGGTGTATCAAGGGTAGAGATCGCCGTTCGAAGGGACCGGGACCGTGGGCCGAACTTCAGTGGGAGCCGTGGGGGCCGCCGCCGTTCTGGGGCTGCTGACGGGTTGTGCGTCGGACGGAGACGGGGAGAGAGCCGCGCCGCCCTCGGCAGCGCCCTCGATGTCCGTGTCCGCCACGGAATCCGGGACGCGGGGCTCTCCGGGCTCCGTGCGCGTCGCCGGGACGCTGACCGAGGATCTGGAGTCGCCGTGGGGCGTGGCCGCGCTGCCGGACGGTGATCTCCTCGTCGCCTCGCGTGACGAGCGCACGATCACCCGGGTCGACGCGGAGACGGGAGGAAAGACGCCGGTCGGAGAGGTGCCGGGGGTGGTCCCCGGGGGCGAGGGCGGTCTCCTCGGACTCGCCGTGCGGGACGGCCACGTGTACGCGTACTTCACGGCGGAGTCGGACAACCGCATCGTTCGCATGCCGTACGGAGGCGGGGCGTCGGACCGGCTCGGCGCGGCCGAGGTGGTCCTCTCGGGCATCCCGAAGGGCAACGTGCACAACGGCGGGCGGATCGCGTTCGGCCCGGACGGAATGCTGTACGCGGGCACGGGCGAGCGCGGTGAGACGGGGCTCGCGCAGAACGTGGAGTCGTTGGGCGGCAAGATCCTGCGGATGGCGCCGGAGGGGAAGCCGGCGCCCGGCAATCCGTTCCCCGGCTCGGTGGTCTACTCGTACGGTCACCGCAATGTCCAGGGTTTGGCCTGGGACGCGGACGGACGGCTGTGGGCGGCCGAGTTCGGCCAGAACACCTGGGACGAGCTGAATCTGATCCAGGCCGGGAAGAACTACGGCTGGCCGAAGGTCGAGGGCACGGCGAACGTCTCGGGCTTCGTGGACCCGGTGGCCCAGTGGCGGACGGACGAGGCGTCGCCGAGCGGCATCGCCTACGCGGAGGGCGCGATCTGGATGGCGGGCCTGAGAGGCGAGCGCCTGTGGCGGATCCCGCTGTCCGGAGCGGAACGCTCCGGAGACCCCGAGGCGTTCCTCGTGGAGGAGTACGGCCGGCTGCGCACGGTCCTGGCGGCGGGTGACGGCCGGCTCTGGCTGACGACGAGCGAGACCGACACCCGGGGCACGCCCGAGCCCGGCGACGACAAGATCCTCCGCCTGGAGGTCGAATAGGAGCCCGATGTTCCACCTGATGGAAGAACTCTTCGCGCCGAGCCAGAAGCACGCCTCCGACGAACGGCAGCGGCTCGAACTGACCCGGGAGGACCTGGGTGACGCGGACCCCGGGCGTGGGCCGATCGACCTCGCCTCGGGCGCGGTGACGATACGCGTGCCGGCCCTGGCGACCCGCGACGACGAGGACGGGGACGGGACCGGCGACGACGGGGACGGGGACGAGGGGCTCTAGGCGGAGGACGGGGCTCCGGGCGGAGGACGGGGGCTTGGGCGCAGGACGGGGCCCTGGGTCGAGGACAGGCTTGGACGCAGGACGGGGCTCTGGGCCGAGGACAGGCTTGGGCGCAGGACGGGGCCCTGGGTCGAGGACGGGGGCTCAGTCGTGGCCTAGACGCAATGCCGGTGACTTAAATGTCCTGCGCTCGTTGGTTGTGGTGTGGCGAGGGTGGGGCAGGTCAGGGTGCCTGCGGGTGAGCGGTTGTCGGACCG